>JAJONN010000007.1 GCA_021323455.1 Alphaproteobacteria bacterium
TCCTCTACGGTGGAAGGATAGCCAGCCGGTACAGAATGCTCGAAATAGGGTAAATTCATTAAGTTGCCTAGCTTGATGGGACCAGAGGCCATCAAGCAGTTGGAATCGAGCTGCGACTTCCGTATGTTTTTAGGAGGCAAAAGACCGTGAAGGATATCAACAGTTGGCAAGACAGTTGACGGAAACCTCTTTAGAGACCCCCCTGCCCTACCCTTACCAGGCATTAATTTCGTTTTCTTGCTATCTGCGTGTGCCCTTGCTAAAGCCATGTTTTCCTCCTTACTTTGTTTTTTGTACATAATTCATATCATCCCAGGAAAGGCGCTGTCTATAAAAAATTGTGATTTATTTTTGAAGTTGTTAAGTTAAATTTTTTGAAGGGTATATAGTGAGGTAGCCTTGGGCTCTAGCCATGTTAGGTTAGGTAAAGAATCTAGCTTGATGTTTTCTTTCATTTGATATAATCAACCAACTTATTGATCATTGGGATGTAGAATTAAATGAGAAAAAAATATATTTGTTTCATTGCGGCGGTTGCTAATGTCTTCTCTACAGTTGCTACGCAATTTTTAGCAGTAGAAAGCGCAAAAGGGAAAGATCTAAGCTCCTATTCTTCTACGTTTCTTTTTCCGATAAATTGCGTGGGAGAACAAGGTACCCATATTTATTTACAATTTAATTCCCCCAAAGGATTTCGCTGCCTTCAACAAGAACTGGTTTCAAAAGCTTTAGGTTTAAATGGCAGTGATTCTAATAATATTGGATTGCTTGAAACCGTCCCTATAGAATTTATCCCAAAGGATGACAGTGAAAGCAGTTGGTCAAAGATCATAACTTTTAATATGTTTATAGGAAAATCTGTAAAAGCCGACCTCTTAGTTTCTAACATGAAAGAGGCCATTATTAACAATTCAAAAGAATCAAAAATCTTAGAAGAAAATAAATCCCAAAATGATTCCTTTGAAACTGCAAATCTTGCCATAGCTTATACACATAATGGGCGTCGTGAGGTTGTTAGAGTGGTTGCCTTTTCAGGACCTTTAGACTGCATCTCCATTCAATATGCAGCACTACTTAAAGAAGGTCAAACAGATGATGCCGTTTTTCAGAATGTAAAGTCTTGGATGGCATCACCACAAAGCTTACAAATTGTTAAGTTCTAATTTTATCTCTCACACTCCTAACTTGAATCCTGTTAGAGGATTTTGGAAAATATGCGTAACTATGTATCAAATAATGAAACTTACAATAAATTTAAAGGATTCAGAAAAGATTATTTGATTTCTTTACCTTTTATCCATTTTTGCTTGGCAAAAATGGATGGAACTTAATTACATACGCTCAAATAGAGAGGTATTGATCAGCAGTACCACTGCCCTCCTCCTCACCCCCTAGCAGCACTTCCTTCGCGCCTTGCCCCCGGCTTTCGAGGATACGCTCTGATAAGCCTGGAAGGATTTGCTGCGTGAGGATATGGTCGATGGATCGCGCCCCTTGGTGAGGATCTGTGCATTGGGCTGCAATATTGGTTATATCTTTATCCGTATAGATCAGCCGCGCATGGTGCTGCTGAAGTAGCCGCTCGGCAACGCTATGGACTTTCAGGCGAACAATCTTTGTCAGGTCAGAGGCGTTTAAAGGATAGTAGGGTATGACCGTCAACCGCGCCAGAAAAGCATGAGGAAAATGGCGTTCCAATGTCTGCCGGATCTCTGGCATTCCCGCTTGGACCTGCTCTGCCGCAATATTTGAGGTTAAAATAATCATTGTGTTGCGGAAATCGACCTCGACCCCCTCACTGTCTTCAATCATCCCCTTATCAAAAACCTGGTAAAAGATTTCCATAACATCCGGGTGTGCTTTTTCCACCTCATCCAGTAAAATAACGCTATAAGGATTCCGCCGGACAGCCTCTGTCAGGGTGCCGCCTTTTCCATACCCCACGTAGCCGGGGGGCGCTCCCTTTAAAGTGGCAACCGCATGGGCTTCCTGAAACTCGGACATATTAATGCGGATCAAGTGGCGCTCATGTCCATTCAAAATTTCCGCCAACGCTTGTGCGGTTTCTGTTTTTCCGACGCCACTGGGTCCCACAAGGAGGAAAACACCCATCGGCTTGGTTGGGTCCGATAGCCTGGCGCGGTAACTGACGACCTGGCGCGCAATCCTATCCAGGGCATGGGACTGGCCAATAATGCGCCGTTCAAGCGCCTGGCGCAACTGCTCCACGGTTAACCCTTCTTCAAAGCTGATCATCGTCTCCAAAGGAATGCCTGTCCATCCAGAAATCACCTTTGCAACGGTCAGGCGATCAACGCTATGAGGCACAAGGCCCTCTCCTGGAAGCCCTCTTGGTGATTCCCCTGCCCCCTGTTGCCGCAACACCCTCTCCAGCTGGTTAATCTCATTCCGAAGGCTCTTTGCTTCTGTCCCTTCTAATGCTTCAAGCGGGAAAAAATTGAGCTGATCCCGAAGCCCCTGGATTTTTTGAACCACTTCAGCAGATCTTGACCACTCACGGGCCATTTCATCCGCTTTGCGCATCACACCGTCCGCTTCTTCAGCAATTTCCGTTAGACGGCGCTCATGCTCATGGGCACCATGGTCTTCCCGCAACAGCATTTCTTTTTCAATTTGCAATAAGGTCAGCTGGTTACGGGCTTCTTCCAAGGGCTGGGGAATGGCAGAATGGGCCAAAGCGACTTGCGCACAGGCTGTATCCAAAACG
The DNA here is from genome assembly GCA_021323455.1 of Alphaproteobacteria bacterium. GTDB lineage: Bacteria > Pseudomonadota > Alphaproteobacteria > Paracaedibacterales > VGCI01 > VGCI01. The sequence continues at coordinate 2,729 of JAJONN010000007.1, forward strand.
CTCACGGCCTTATCCGGTAGGCGCCGGCCTGTTAAAAAGCGCTGGGACAAGGATACAGCCGCCTGGATTGCTTCGTCGAGAATGGTCACATGGTGATGGTTGACCAAAGATCCCGCAATGGCGCGCAGCATACCCAACGCCTGTTCCGGCGAGGGTTCATTCACCTTGACAACTTCAAAGCGGCGCGTCAATGCGGCATCCTTTTCAATGTAACGCTTGTATTCAGCCCAAGTGGTTGCCGCAATAGTTCGCAATTCTCCCCGCGCCAATGCGGGCTTTAATAAATTGGCAGCATCCCCCAGCCCGGCCTGCCCACCTGCGCCAATTAACGTATGGGCTTCATCAATAAATAGAATAATAGGCGTTGTTGAGGCTTTAACCTCCTCCAGTAAGCTTTTGAGGCGCTCCTCAAATTCCCCTTTAACGCTGGCTCCCGCCTGAAGCAACCCCACATCCAACAACCTTAGAGAAATGTTTTTTAAAGATGGCGGGACACTCCCTGAGGCGATGCGTTGGGCGAGTCCTTCCACAACGGCCGTCTTACCAACGCCCGCTTCCCCGACCAGAATAGGATTATTTTGGCGGCGGCGGGACAAGACATCAATCAATTGTCGAATTTCCCGGTCCCGTCCATAAATTGGGTCCAGCTTCCCAAACCGCGCTTGTTCTGTCATATCGACCGTAAATTGGGCCAAGGCTGTCGGACCAGATGAAGGAGACGGGAAGCCAGGTTCAGAAGATTTCTTGGATGCGCTTGGATGTTTGGCCTTTTCATGAGCTTCAGGGCTATGGACCAACAGCTCCCGCATATTATCCCGGTAGGTTTCCCGCGACAAGCGCAAAAGCAAGGGACAACTTTCCAGAAGGATTCCCCGCAACGCTTCCGTATCCAAAACAGCCATCAAAACCGCACCTGATCGTACCTCGTCTCCCTCCAATTGAAGAGAGGACACCATCCAAGCTTCTTCCAAGGTCGTCAAAATATGGGGGGACAAGGCTGTCTGACTTGTATTGCCTGCTTGGAATTTTTCAATCGTTATTGTCAATTGCTTTTGAAGGCTCGCTATATCAATCTCATAATGTCGCAAAACAAATTGGATATCAGAATCGCCAACTTCCAGGAGCCGCAAGAGAAAATGCTCTAGCTCAACATTATAATGCGTTTTAGAAACGCACAAGGCAGCAGCGCTTTCGAGGGCGCGCTTACAGGTTGAGTTCAGCTTGCCAACCAGGGCTTTCGTATCCACATGCATCAGCTCAACCTCCTTAAACAGACCTGATTTAAGGATAGAGGAAAAAAGTTAAGGAATTATACTATGCCGAAAGGGGACGTGGCTTGGGCTTTGTCCTCTTAACCCGTTAAAAGAATGACCTCTCCCCGAAAGGGAGAGGCCAAAACAGGTTATGACTGAACCCGGATCATGCCAGGGACGTGCCGGCAATAGACATTAACCAAATTCGATGTCGCTTGGCGCGCTTGCAGATTAGGACTTCCCAAATTCTGCAACGCTGGCTGGATTGCGTTTCTTATATCCTCTGCCGTAACCGGCGTGATTTTCCAACTCGATACGGTGGATTCCGCCTTATCTTTTGATTCTGCCAGTTTAGCCTCCTCAACAAGCAGGCTTGAAGGCTCCATCTTATCCTCCTCAAAACCAGCATTCAGTTCTGTTAGTAAAGGAGCCTCCCGCCTTCTTGCCGCAGCCCTTTTTAAGCTCGATAATTTAGCATGGACATGATCCTGCAAGCCTACAGGGTCGTCTTCTTCTGCTCTTTCGCCCACACCGTTCCCATCGTCCGCCTCGCCTTCCTCTCTTTTCTCATCTTCTTCATCGATACCTTCCAAAGCCACCGGAACAGGTTGCTCTGCCTGTTCTGCTTCCTCACCATGAATAGCATTGTCTTCCTGAGCAACGATGACAGGTTGTTCCCCTCCTTCTGCTCCCTCAATATAATCTGCATTTTCAACGGGGACATTCCTATTGGCTTGATCAAGGACGAGAGCGGCAAGCGCAACCGGAACACGGTGAACATCATGTCTTTCTTCTGCTCTTATTACAGGAAAGCCCAGCTCGTTTCGGGGTAGCACCCCTCGCCCAACAATTTGCCTTAAGGCAGCTATAAAGTTTGCCTTGTGCCTATCATGGCCAGCCTGTTCTTCATCACCCTCTTGCTGTCTCCTTCTCTCTTCCCCCATCACAGCTGGAATCGGTTGAGGCATCCAATCTAACCCTTCAATATGGTTGGCATGAGGATGGCTGAGAATTTGATGGAGTTGCCAGTCGACTATATTGAAGAGCTTGAATGCCACCTTGACAGGGTTCCCTGGTTCGGATAACTCATGGGCTTTGTTTAAATGCCAAACGACAGGATCAACGCCTTGTACGCTTAAATCGAAGGCCCGTAGCTGCCTCAGCAGGTTCCGTCGTTCCTCTTTGCGTTTTTCTGCCTCTTCAAGCAAGCCCCGGATACGGGAAACCGTATCCATTGCTTCTCCTTCCTCCCTGAGGTGTTGTCGTGTCATGGATGGAACGGGTTGATAGGTCCAATCCAGCCCTTCAATATGGTTCGCATAGGGGTGGTTGAGAATTTGATTGAGCTGCCAGTCCACTATATTAAAGAGCTTTAAGGCCACCTTTACAGGATGCCTCTGCTCAGAAAATTCACGGGCCTTGTCTAAATGCCACACGACAGGATCAACACCCTGTAGGCTTAAATCGAAGATCCGTGGTTGCCTTAACAGATTTCTCCGTTTCTCTTTGCGGTCTTCTATCCCTTTAAGGAGTTCGCTGATGCGGACAGCGGTATCCAGACGCGCATCCATATCTACGCCCGAGCCACTCCCTTGAAGCCCCTCTCTTGCCATCTCCACCTCACGAATGGCTTTGTTGGGTTCTTTTCCGCGTCTATATCCCTCCTCAGCTCCCATGATGCTCTTTGCAACCAGAACTCCCATGGCAATCGCCTTCCATAAAGAGATATTTTTCGTTTTAAACATTAATAACCTCCAAGATCTTGTTAAGCAGACATATAAAAAAGCCTGTAAATATAATATATTTTTCAATATTAATAAGTCTATATTTTAATAATCAAAGTACAAATATAGTATTCATAGGTTAATTTTTGGTTAACACAGCTGATAGAAACCAAAAGACAATAGAGACAAAAAGAGGTAAGGAAAAACTCAATTTTACAGATTCTTAATTTTTGCGGCTTATGCTATAAGGAGATAAAAATTACCTCCCTACCATGAAATGGACACCATTATGATTTCCTCTGGACCTCAAAATCCCAAACCGCCCTTTAAATTGAGCGGGGAACGCATCGCGTTATTGCTTGGCGGGACGCTCATAGGCGCTCTTGTTATTGGCTTTGGGTTTAAAATAGCAAAGCCTGTCGTCAAAAAAGCCTGTCAATCCATCCTGGAGAACCCAGATAAAGTTGGGCGGGAAGCCCGTGTGGTTTCTGTTGAGGCCGTTGTCCTTAAACCCGGGACAATTTCGCGGCGCATTACAACGGTGGGCAAGCTCCATGCCAATGCATCCGTCACCTTACGCGCTGAAATGCCAGGCCGCATCAAGGAAATTGCCTTTAAAGAAGGGACGATGGTTAAAAAAGGTGATGTCCTTATTCAGTTTGAAGACGAGGAATTGCAGGCTGAACTTGTCAAAGCCGAAGCTGATGTCGAATACCGCCAGGCGCGATATGACCGTATGCTGTCCCTTCAATCCAAGGGGTTAACAAAAGGCCCGGATTTTGACCAGGAAAGGGGCCAGCTCAACATGGCCAAAGCCCAGCTTGAGGTCGCCAAGGCGAAATTAGCCAAGGCCACAATCCATGCGCCGTTTGATGGAAAAATCGGATTGATTCAAGATGTGAGCGTTGGCGCTATTGTAGACACCCAAAAGGAGCTGGTCACGCTTGTTGACTTTGATCCGATGAAGATTGACTTTAAAGTCCCTGAAAAGTTCATCCACGACATTGGCGTTGGCCAAACGGCAGAGGTCAAGCTGGACAGTATTCCCAATCAAAAATTTCAGGAAACTCCTTTGCAGGCGATGGTTGAGGCGATTGACTCGCGGGCTGATCCTCAAAACCACAGCATTGCTGTCCGGGCAACCATTCCGAATGAGGACGGAAAGCTTCAAGCGGGCTTATTTGCGGAAATCAGCGTCATTATTGGCGTGAAAAACGATGCTTTGCTTCTCCCGGAATCGGCGCTGGGCCGTGAAGGGGATATTGAGTATGTTTGGGTTGTCACAAATGGAAAGACAGGACGCAAGCGCGTCTTAACGGGGACAAAAGAAAACGGCCAAGTCGAAATTATCGCCGGCCTTCGACCCAATGAAATTATTGTCACTTCTGGTCAGCTGAAGCTCGGTGAAGGAACCGCTGTGACAATCTCCAATATGGGCGAAGGAGATATCGAGGTTACCGATGAGGACGAAGACTCTGAGGATAGCCACGAATCTTCTGCTCCTCAGAAAGAAAAAGAGGGTACAACAGAGAAGGGAGAAGCAAAATCGGCAGGATCTTCTAAAGGGGAACCCGAAGAAAAAACGTCTGATAGGGCATCTCCTGACACATCAGCACCAGACACTCAGCTCAAAAGCGACGTCAAGGGAGAATCGCCTGTAACAGGCAATGCCTCTCAAGGCGCAGAAAAAACATTGCTTCCAACACCCAGCACACCAGAATCCCCTTCCCAAGAAGGAGAAGGAACCCCTAAGACAGGAACACAGGAACATCCTGCTGACGCTGATAAAGCACCCGATAAGCTTACGGCCCAACCAAGCAATGAGACGGCTGACGATCACCCAAAACCTGAACCTGAAAAATCTTTTTTTGGCAAGGTCCGGGACTTTATGGTTAATATATTCAAGGGAACGAAGAAAACTCAATGAAAATATCTGAAGTCTGCATTCAACGCCCCGTCTTTGCGTGGGTGATGACCTTCATTCTGATCGCTCTCGGTTTGGTGGGCGGCAGCCGCTTGCCGTTGCAAAAAGACCCAAAAATTGAAACCCCTTACTTGACCATTGAAGCTTCCCTTCCAGGAGCCGGGCCAGATATTATTGAGAACCAGGTGACACGGCCTATCGAAGAAGCTGTCGCTGGCATTGACGGCATCGTTGCCACCCAATCCACCAGCAGCGTTGAAGACAGCAAGATTACAATAGAATTTACGCCGGAACGCCGCATTGATGACGCGACAAACGATGTCCGTGACCGCCTGAATAAAGCAAAAGATAAATTCCCCAAGGAAATGAATGAACCCAACATTATTAAAGCCCGCGCCGAAGAAAAGTCTTTAGTAACGCTGGCCTTAACGAGCGATAAGCACACCCCCAGTGAAATGGGCGATTACGCTAATAATGAACTGAAAAAAAAATTTGAAGCCATTGCGGGCGTTGCCCGCGTGGAAGTTGCGGGAAGCGGCCTGGATAAAATGTACCTCAAGCTGGACCCTGTGAAGCTCGCGGCCTACAACCTGACGGTTGCTGATGTCATGAAAGCCATCCGCAGCCAGAATATTGAAAAACCTGCCGGCAAGATTGTCACAACAGAACGGGAATACCTTGTCACAACATTAGCAACCCTGGAAACACCGGAAGAATTTGAAAACCTGGTTGTCTCGAACAAGGATAAGCATCTGGTGCGGTTGCGTGACATTGGGACAGCCGAAGAATCCGCAGATGATAAGAAAACCAGAATGCGCTTTAATGGCAAACTCGGCGTCAGCGTTGGCATTATCAAGCAATCTGTTGCTAACCCCATCGAGGTCACGCGCGCCATTAAAGCGGCCCTCCCCGATATTATTGACCATCTGCCGGAGGGCGTCAGTTTACGCATCGGTAAAGACAGCGCCCGTTTCATTGAACAATCCCTCCATGCGGTCTATCAAACGATTGCAGAAGCCATCGTTTTGGTTATCCTGGTCGTCTTCCTGTTCTTGCGCTCCTCACGGGCCGCTCTTATTCCGCTTGTTACCATACCCGTCTCCCTAATCGGGGCTTTGTTCCTGATGTACCTTGCCGGCTTCAGCCTGAATACCTTTACGCTTCTTTCCATGGTTTTGGCGATCGGGCTGGTGGTTGACGATGCGATTGTGGTCCTGGAAAATATCTACCGCCGCATTGAAGACGGCATGGAAACCTTCAAGGCTTCCGTGATTGGCATACGGGAAATTAGCTTTTCCATTATTGCCATGACCCTCACCCTTGTTGCGGTGTATGCGCCTATTGCTCTCTCAAACGGAAAAACAGGAAAATTCTTCACGGAATTTGCCCTCACCCTGGCAGGGGCGGTTCTCATTTCCGGATTTGCAGCCCTGACCCTCTCTCCCATGATGTGCGCCCGCATGCTGAAGCAGGACCCACACCATAATATGCCCCCGACAACAACTTACCAAGCTTTTAAATCCGGCATATGGCTGGATTCAACAACTTACCAAGCTTTTAAATCCGGCATATGGCTGGATTCAATTGAAACTTCCTATATGCGGCTGCTTCACAGCGCCATGGACAAGGCTTCCCACCGGGCCATGATTATCGCCTCCGGGGTTCTATTTGCTTTGCTGGGACTCGCCGTCTACTCTACGCTCCCCGGAGAAATGTTCCCACGGGAAGACCAGGGACAAATTTCCATTGAAGGCCAAGCCAGCCAAACGGCTACCCTGGACCATACAGACCGGTATGTGAAAGAGTTAGATTCCATTCTGGCGACTTACCCCGAAATTACCCGCCGCGTCACCCAAGTCAACAATCCCACTTATGAGATTTTCATCCAACTGGCCGATGACCGGCAACGGACGACTGCAGAAATCGAACAAGATCTTAAAAAACGCCTTCAAAGCATCGCAGGGATTGACATCAAAATTGAAACAGGGTCTGTGTCTGGCGAAAAAAGCAATGTGGTTGAATTCGTCGTCCAGGCAAACAAAACCTACCGGGAAGTCCGCGAACTGGCTGAAAACCTCTCCATGCGCCTTAAGCAGTATGCTTTTGTTGATGCTATTTTGAGCAATATGCACGCAGATGCGCAAGACTATACCATAGCAGTGAACCGGAGCAAGGTCGCAAGTCTCAACATTGACCCGGAAACAATTGCCAATACGATTGAGACCCTGCTTCGGGGCAGCAAAACAGGCACTTTTAAAAAAGAAGGGCGTCTTTATGATGTCATGGTTGAAATTACAGATGCCAACAAGCAAAGCCCTGATGACATTACCAACTTGTTCGTCAAAGGGGGAGATAAACAGGACTCCCTTGTTCCTTTAGCTGAACTGGTCAAGGTTTATGCCCGGACAAGCCCTATGGAAATCTATCGGTATAACCGGTTGCGCTCTGTCTCCTTTTCCCTCAAGTTAAGCAACGGGGTTGGGTTGATGGAAGGGCTGACAAAAGTCAAGGAAATCGCTAAAGAAACCTTGCCCCGCGATAGCGATGCCCGTGTGGATTTTACAGGGGAAACACGCCGCTATTTAAATGAAAGCCAAAATATCATCCTGATCTTTGGCCTCGCCCTCTGTTTCATTTATTTCGTTATGGCAGCCCAGTTTGAAAGCTGGATTGATCCCTTCATTATCATGCTCAGTGTTCCCTTGTCCCTAGCGGGGGCCGTCCTGACCCTGGCGATGATCGAAAACGGCAGCATCAATTTATATAGCCAGATTGGGTTCGTCACACTGATTGGGCTGATTACCAAACACGGTATCTTGATGGTAGACGTGGCGAACCAGTTACGGGATGAGGGCGCAGATCGCCTTACCGCGATCATCCAGGCATCAAAGATGCGCCTGCGTCCTATTTTAATGACCACGTTTGCGATGGTCTTAGGGGCGATCCCCCTGGCCCTTGCCAGCGGCGCTGGCTCTGAAAGCCGCCGTCAAATTGGGTGGGTTATCGTAGGCGGTATGTCTGTTGGGACCCTCTTTACCTTGTTTGTCTTGCCAGCATTCTATTATTACCTGGCACGGCGCAAGCGTGTCCCCATAGTCGAAATAAACGTATAACAGGAAAAATGGCGCGTCCTTCTTCCTCTGTTCAATCGCCTGGCCTCCTCTTCGACCGTCCTCTCCTCAAAACCCGCCGGAACCGGGTTGCAGGTTCTTACCCTCATTATGCTTTTCTGAAAGCGCGTGTCGCTGAGGATCTGGCCAACCGGTTAAAACTCATCCGCCGGACCTTTCATCATTGCGTTGATTTGGGCAGCCATACCGGACAACTGGGAATAGCGCTCAAAGGCATAATATCCAACTCCCTGATTGCCACAGACATAAGCGAAACCATGGTTCGTCAAGCCAAAACACCCTTAAAGGTTGTTTTGGATGAAGAAGCCCTGCCTTTTGCCCCAAACTCTTTTGATCTCGTCCTCAGCGCGCTCTCTCTTCATTGGGTGAACGACATTCCCGGGCTTTTGACGCAAATTTATACTTGCCTCAAACCGGATGGCCTGTTCCTTGCTTCTTTGTTCGGAGAAAAGACACTGATTGAATTGCGAGATTGCCTCCTTTCCCCGATGATCTCTGTTCAAGACGCCAGCGCCTTACTGCAACGCGCCGGCTTCGCACTGCCGGTGGTCGATCATGACCGGATTCAGGTCACTTACCCTCACCCCCTGGCGCTTCTTCATGACCTAAGGCGCATGGGGGAAACCAACACCCTTTATAGCCGACCCCGTACGCCGGTAGCGCGCGCCCTTCTGGCCCGCACCTTTGAGCTTTATCAAAATCGCTATGGGCTGCCTGATGGCCGCATTTACGCCACATTTAATGTGGTAACGCTCACTGGATGGAGACCCCACCCATCTCAACAACACCCCCTCCCGCGCGGTTCGGCCATGGCTCACTTAGCGGATTATGTATAAGTCTCCGGATTCTCCTTTAAAGCATGCCCGTTTCAAAACACCAGGAAAGCTTGCAAAACCCGGTCTTAAAACCCCGCGGTAGTAAGCTGAAACTATCTATAGATTTAAAAAAATTGTCAGAAACTTGGGGCGTGTCATCAAATAGGTTGATTTTTTATCAAAGCCGATTAGAAATTGAGAAAAATAATAAGGAAGAGGTGTTTTCTCAATGCGTCGCTATGCTTTAAGAGAGGATCAATGGGAGCGAATTAAAGACACTTTACCAGGTAGAAAGGGTTCCGTTGGGGCTCCCGCCAAAGATAACCGCCTGTTTGCTGAGGCCGTTTTGTATCGGTACCGAGCAGGAATTGCTTGGCGAGACTTACCCAAACGTTTCGGGGATTTTCGCGTCATTCATTTGCGTCATTCTCGGTGGAGCCGAAAAGGCATTTGGAAAAAGGGCTTCGAGATACTGGCTCAGAATGCCGACAATGAATATAGAATGATCGATACTTCCATTGTAAGAGCTTACCCACACACTGCAGGCGCTAAAAAAAAGCCCCGAATGATGACCAAGCCATTGGAAGAAGCAAGGGAGGGCTAAGCACAAAAATACATGCTGTCTGTGAGGCGTTGGGTAATGCGGTTGCTTTTCACCTAACGGCTGGTCAGGATTCAGATTTGGAAGGGCCATATATAATATATTGATGGACGAAATGACAAAAGGAGACTCTCTTCTGGCTGATAAGGCCTATGATGCCGATGAACGTGTGAGGCAAAAGCTTCAGGATAAGGGGTGTGCAGCTGTGATTCTCCCCAAAAAGAATCGGATTAACCCGGTTGATTACGATAAAAACCTCTATAAGGACCGTCACTTGATCGAGAATTTCTTTGCAAAGCTCAAGCAATACAGAGCAATAGCCACACGGTATGATAAGATAGCTTCAAACTTCCTTGAGACTATTTACATGGCCTCCATCTTAATCTGGCTTAATTGATGACACGCTCTAATCTTCATCAAAGCCTCCCAAATATTAGATTATGGAGGGCTTTGCCATATTCGCACCACTTGTTTAAATTATATTTTAAGTAATTTTTAACTTATCTCTCTGGCTGTACAGGGTGTTTGTAGATAGTCTAAAAAGTTTTTTTAAATTAACTGTTGAAATATCATTTTTCCTCGTTTATGCATTAAGTTAATGCGGAATTTAATATTATATTAGTTAATTAAAATAAGAGGTATTAGAGAATGAAATTATTCAACTATATTCATTTAATGGTTATGGCAACTGTGTGTTCTTTATCAGGTGTTTTTGCAACTGATGATAGAGGTGATACAAACATCCCGCATGCTTCTATGACGCATGTTGAGGAAGGAGCAAGCGCGACAGTAGAACCGTCCTTTATTCCCCGCTATCCATCAACCAGTCATTCATTAAGTAGTGAGTACGCTGACTTCCCTTTAACTACACTTCCAGGTACCCTGCTTAGGGTAATAGGTTCGTTCTTAGGAATAGAGGCGCCTAAAAACTATCGGTTGGTTTGTAAACAAATAAACAATGCCTATCTTATGCCTGACGACCGTTATGGGCCTTTTGGGTGTGCTACATCCCTGTTATTAATAACCCCTCCGCTGATCAAACAGCTGCAAAAATCTAGCGAGCTTAAACTAGCTGTTCGGGTAAAAACAGCTGCACAGGATAACATGTGTTACATTAGCGGCTTAACTAACCTTGTTGCGCTGAACCTTAAAAGATCTAACGTATGTAGGAAAGGATATGATGACTGTGAGCGAGACTCATCTTTTCTCACAGGACCAGTAAGTAATAATTATGTAACAGATGATGAGCTTCGACATGCTTGCAATTTAGAAAAACTTCGAGAACTTAAGTTGGCTTATTTAGGAGGAGTCACCGATAATGGCCTTAGGTATGTTAGTGGTATAATTAAGCTTCGTTCGCTCACGTTGACTAAATTACCACAGGTCACGGATAACGGGCTTCGACACCTTAGCATAACTAAGCTTGATTCACTCACGTTGGATTATCTAGATAATGTTAGCGATGATGGTCTTCAGCACGTTAAAGGTATAATTAACCTTGGTTCACTTAGCCTCGTCCGTCTAAAGCAACTTACCAGCAATGGCCTTCAGCACATTAGTGACATGATCATTGATACACTTACGTTGGAGGGCTTAGATAACCTCGGAGATGGTGGTCTGCGGCATGTTGGCGTTATGAAGCTTGATTTCCTTACGTTGAGTTATCTACCAAATGTCACCGGTTATGGGCTTCAGTACCTTAAGGACATGGAACTTAGCTGCCTTGTTTTGAGTGAATTACCAAGCTTCAGAAGCAATAACTTTCAGTATCTTAAAGAGATAGCTAGCATTCGTTCACTTACGTTGGATGAGCTAGGTTGCTACGGTGACTTCGCGGCGGATAACGCGCTTCAGCACCTTAGTGGTATTAATCTTGATACACTTACGTTGAAGAGACTAACCATTGGTAATACCCTTCAGCATCTTCGTGGTATGAACCTCGATTCATTTACGTTAAAGGATGTAACTCAAGTCACTGATGATAGCCTTCAGCATCTTAGTGGCATAAACCTTCGCTCACTGACGTTGGATGATCTGGGTAATCAAGTCACCGATAAGGGCTTCCGGCACCTTCGTGGTATGAACCTTGAGTCATTGACGTTGGGTGATCTGGATAGTAAAATCACTGGTTCCAGCCTTCTAGGTCTTATTAGAACGCTTCATAATCTTCAAGACTTGGATATAGGTACGGGATTGAATACGTGTCTTCAATTAAACAAGATTAACATGGAGGCCATATTAAGATGGAGGCCATGTAAATAACCCCAAGGAAGTTTGAAGCTGTCTTATCATACCGTGTGGCTATTGGTCTGTATTGCTTGAGTTGTAAAGCTCTTTTACACCGTACGCCGGGCTGTAAAGGCCGTGGTAAGCGTACCATCATCCAGGTAATCCAGCTCACCCCCGATGGGAACGCCGTGGGCCAAAGTTGATAAGGAAACACCCAGGGGTTGGAGGCGGTCAATTAAATAATGGATAGTTGTTTGGCCATCAATGGTCGCATTCAGAGCCAAAACAACTTCTTTTACGTCTTTATTTTTGATACGCTCCACCAGCGCCTCTATGGTCAGCTGATTTGGCCCCATTCCGTCAATGGCAGACAATACGCCCCCCAATATATGGTATCGGCCCCGGAAAACATTGGCCCGCTCCAGCGCCCAGAGGTCAGCCACATCTTGGACGACACACAAAACAGCGCCATCCCGGCGGGGGTCTGTACACACAGAACAAGGGTCATGCGTATCCAAGCCGTAACATGTCTGGCATATCTTGATGGCCGCTTCTGCCGTCTGCAACGCTTCAATGAGCGGACGCATGACCTGTTCCCGTTTTTTCAACAAATGCAGGGCCAGCCGCCGCCCGGAGCGCGGCCCCAAGCCTGGAAGCTTCCCGAGATGCTGTATTAAGCGCTGAATTTCTGATCCACTCATGCTTGCCTCTTTGTGCGTTAAGGGCCTTGAAATCGGAACCCCGTGGAGAACCGTTAATCTTGTTCATAGCTCAATCTACCAGCATTGGCAAAAAAATCGGCAATTTTTTATTATTGTTTTCCTTGTTAACCCTTTACCCTTGCTATTTTCAGGCTTTCCTGCTAGACAAGAGGTATCTCAAGGCTCTTGAGTAAAACTTTTCACTATTTATTGGGTTATAGCTTGTAAGATTGATACGGAATCCCCATATCAACAGTATACCCACCAAGAACCAAGAAAAATTGATTGTGTTCTTTAAATTTAAGAGCATTTTTTGGCTTACACTCCGGCTAAGTAGGTTGCCTATAGGTGCGTTAACGCATTGCGTGTTTTCCCCATGAAAACTCCTGTGCTATTAGGCCGCAGAGACGCTGACAATAGAGATGTTATGATAAAATTTAGGAGAATTTTAATGAAAACTCAACTGAAGTCCCTAAATCATGTTTCCCTTAAAGGCGCCTCCCGGAACAGCCATAACCTAGCCCATGACTTGCGTGCAGCCTTGATGACGCAGCAACTTCAAATGGTCTTTCAGCCCAAGGTGTGCGCCCTTACGCACCGAACGGTCGGCGCAGAAGTTTTGCTCCGCTGGCAACATCCCATTGAAGGGCTGATCCCGGCTGATCAATGGGTTTCTCTCGCTGAAACGCACAACCTGATGCGCCCCTTGACGGCGTGGCTCGTTGATCAGGTCCTCCATTCCTTAAAAAATGCTGGTGAAGCCGCTTTACCGCTCGCTATTAACGTATCCCCCACGATCCTTGATGGGGCTTTTGCCTTACATGTCCTGAAAATGATGTCTATCGCCGGAATTGCCCCTCATTTACTCGAGATTGAGATTACAGAATCCGCACCCGTTACCAACATGACGAATTTGGCCAATGCCGTGCGCCTCTTTCGGTCAAAAGGGTTGAAGGTTTATCTGGATGATTTCGGGACAGGGTATTCCACAATGCAGTACCTGGTTGACGTGCCTGTAGATGGCGTTAAGATAGATAAAAGTTTTGTCCAGCAAGCATCTCTCATTCCCGCAGCTCGCCTTATTTTGCGCACCCTTATTGAGCTTGCTCATGAAATTGGGGTCACGGTTGTTTGCGAAGGCGTTGAAACCCAGGAACAACTTACGCTTGTAAAAGGCTTAGGAGCGCAAATCATTCAAGGATACCTAACAGGCAGGCCGATGGCGCCCGAAGCTTTTGCCAGGGGCCTTGACGTTCATGCGTTACCTCTCTTTTCAGAAAGGATGAGCGAACCTTATAAACTTCAAGCAGGATAAGGAACACTCTTTTTTTTAAACAATTACCTGTGGTAGCTAACACGAAATACCAATAACTCTAGAACCCTCTTTTGTTGTATAGCAGCCCCATTAGACTATCACCTCACCCCTCAAATGGCCAGCTGACAAACAGGAAGAAATCTGTAATAGTCCTTTAGAAAGAGCACCCCTTTCAAGGATAAGATTTGTATGTCCCCTCTCCCTGGTATCCCCACGGTTTTGTGCATTCTGGATGGCTGGGGCATTGCCCCCCCTTCAAAGAAGAATGGCATTTCCCTGGCACATACCCCCACCTGGGACCATTTTATGCGCACCTACCCTCATGGACAATTGCAAGCATCTGAAGGGTTTGTTGGCCTTCCGCCAGGACAAATGGGAAATTCTGAAGTCGGCCACATGACCATTGGCGCCGGACGTGTTATCTTGCAAAATCTTCCCCGTATTGATGCCAGCCTTGGCATCGGGAAACAAAATGGAAATAAAAACCTCACCTCTCTGCCTTACTTCGCTGACTTCATCAGCTCTCTCAAAAAAACAGGCGGCACTTGCCATGTCATGGGTCTTCTCTCCCCAGGAGGCGTTCATTCTCATCAATCCCACATAGAAGCTATCGTCCGATTCTTAACTGAACAGCGTGTCCCTGTCCATGTTCATGCCATCCTTGATGGACGGGATACACCTCCTCAAAGCGCCTATGGTTATATCAAAGATTTTTTTGATCATACCACCCATCCCTTATCCACAATTGGGGGACGGTATTTTGCCATGGACCGGGACAAACGCTGGGATCGAATTGAAAAAGCCTATCAAGCAATTGTTTTTGGAGAAGGGCCTTGTATCCATGACCCCTTGGCATTCTTGAAAGATCACTATAAAAATGGCGGCGGGGATGAGTTCGTCCTGCCTCATTGTCATGAAAGCTATAGGGGTATGAAGGATGGGGACGGCCTTTTTATGGTTAATTTTAGGGCGGACCGGGTACGACAAATCTTAAAGGCGTTGCTGATGCCTGATTTTTCCGCCTTTAACCGGGGACGCCCCGTTTCTTTTGGCGCAACGCTCGCCATGGGAGAATACGCAACGGAGCTTACGCCCTTGATCCTCCCCCTTTTCCCCAAAGAGCAAGCAACTGACTCCCTGGGATCTATTGTTTCCACGGCAGGACTGAAACAGCTCCGCATTGCAGAAACAGAGAAATATGCCCATGTGACGTTTTTTTTGAATGGCGGACGGGAAGCAACGTTTCCAGGGGAAGACCGGATTCTTGTTCCCTCCCCGGACGTGGCCACTTATGACTTAAAACCGGAAATGTCCGCCGGGCACGTGACGGATAAAGCCATTGACGCTATGACAAACAGGCAAAAACCAAATCCATACGCCTTGATTGTTATCAATTATGCTAATACAGATATGGTCGGCCATACAGGCGCACAAGAGGCCATTATCAAAGCCGTGGAAACCATTGACCGCTGCCTGGGCCGCTTGGAAGAAGCAGCAAAAGAAGCTGGATACGCCCTCATCATTACAGCTGATCATGGAAATGTCGAACAGATGGTTGATGAAACGACTGGTATCGTTCACACAGCTCACACGTGTAACCCGGTACCCTTTGTGTTAGTTAATGGCCCAAAAAATATCACAGCAGTCGCCAATGGCCAACTGAGCGACCTTGCCCCAACAGTTTTGTCTCTCCTTGGATTGGCCATTCCTTCCAGTATGACGGGACAATCTTTGCTAAGGGAAAAAACTGCCCATGCTCTGGCATAAGATTCTACCATTGCTCATGCCCGTTTCCCTGGCGTGTGCAGCGCCTTCTCCTTCTTCCAGAGACGTATCCCAGAAAGCAGTGCAACAAAAATTAGTCAAAATTGCAGCAACCATCCAAAATTATGAGGCCCAACTCTCCGCTGTAGAACATGATTTAAACCAGGCGCGTGCAGAAGAAAGCGCTATTTTAGGAGAATTAGACCAACATAATCAACGGCTTATGGAAACAATTCACTATTTACGGCATGCAACTCAGTATTCTCCCTTACTTGCCATGCTATCTGCCCCTAAACCGGAAGACGTTATCCATACCTCCCTATTGCTCCGGTCCATTACGCCTGAAATTCATCGGCGTAACCAGCAGCTTCTTGAAAAAGTTAAAGCGTTATCGCATGTCCGCGCTCAATTAGAAACCAGGCAGAACCAGCTTCGGGATATTACCTTTCATTACCATGAAGAGCGCAACAATCTGGATGCATTGCTTAAAAATCACTCCCCAACGGTTTACGCAATAGGGGAGAATCCTGAAAATAACCTAAATACTTTTACTTTAATTCCTCCCGTTACCGGAAAGCTTATTCCCACCTATAAAGATCCAAGGCCGGAATGGGCATCCTTTACCCAAGGAGTCATCTTTAGCACACGCCCTGGCGCCCATGTCATCTCCCCTCTTTCTGGAACCATTGCTTTTGCAGGGGAATATGCCAAAGGCCAAGAAAAAATGGTTATTGTTGAAGCGCCAAATTCCCATATTGTCATTTCAGGCTTGGGATCTTTAAACTGTAAAGCGGGACAAAGCATTATAGCCGGAGAACCTATCGGACGCATGCCCCCAAAACCTCCCTTAAAAGCTGGAATGCCTGAACAAAATACCCAACGGCTTTACTTGGAGGTCTGGTGCCAGGAACAAACCATTGACCCCCGCACTGTCCTTAAAGAAAAAAGGAAAGAACCCTGATGTATCGTTATTGCCACCTTATCCTTATGACAAGCACCCTTCTCCTTGCCAGTTGCCGGGATTCAACGACAGATTCTCAGTCTGGCATTCTGTTTTCTGAAACACTCATCGCCAAAACCCTAGAAAGAGTAAGACACGAATACGTCGAAAAACCAGATGAAAAAAAGATGCTTGAAGGCGCTCTCAATGGTATGCTCATGGCCTTAGATCCTTATTCTTGTTTCTTAAACCCAGAATCTTACAAAATATATACGCAATCCACCAAGGGAGAATTTGGCGGGTTAGGTATGGAAGTTTTACTTATTGATGGAGTTTTAAAAGTTATTTCCCCAATGGATGATATGCCCGCGCAAAAAGCTGGAATTAAGCCTGGAGATATGATCACGCATGTGGACAGCATCCCGATCGCAGGACTCGCGCCTGAAGACGTTTTGAAACGCCTACATGGAAAGCCAGGAACATCTGTATCTTTAAAAATTAACCGAGGAACAGCAACGCCCTTTACGGTTAAAATCACCCGTGATCTTATTATTGTTAATCCCGTTAAATACCGTACGGAAGGCCCTATAGGTTATATCCGAGTTAGTTATTTTAACGACCTCACAACCGAGAAGTTAACAGCAGCAATCCAGGCTATTCAAAAGGTCTTGGCCAAATCCTTGCGAGGGGTTGTTCTGGATTTGAGAAACAATCCCGGCGGTACGCTAGAGCAAGCTGTTTCTGTATCAAATTTATTTCTGGATTCTGGCGCCATCGTCCACGTTAAAGGCCGGAACGCTATCCATAACCAGACTTTCACGGCAAAAGGGAAAGACCTTCTCAAAGACATCCCCCTAGCGATCCTCATCAATCAGGGATCCGCCTCTGCCTCTGAAATTGTTGCGGCAGCCCTGCGAGACAACCATCGAGCCGTCTTGATTGGAGAAAAAACATTTGGGAAAGGATCTGTCCAAGCTTTATATGCTCTGGAAAATTATGGGGGCATTAAAATCACAATTGCCCGCTTCTACACCCCAAAAGGAGAAGAGATTCAAGGCAAAGGCATTCAACCTGATATTTTCTTAACGCTTACGCCTCCTGAACCCGTAAAAGACCCTGCCACGGATGCAAAGCCGGACGACAAACAACTTCAACGGGCCATCGACCTCCTTCATGGCCTGTGGGCTGTTAAAATACGGCCATGAACACCCGATTGCCTTTCTTTAAGAGCCTGTTTAAAAAAGGATTTCAAAAAAAATTGTCCAAAGCGCAAAAGAAAATGGTATCATTATAATAAGTGTGCTAGTCATTCCTGCTTTTATAGACCATTTGCCGGAATGGATGGACACCTTGGAAAAAGGGACATCAATTTTTCATAACGATTGCCGACTTAAAGACCCCAGAACTTTCCCTGGGCGCTACCGGGAACATCAAGGTACGACAGATGCCAACAAACAGGAGCCATATCAACCCAGATAACATTATGTACCGCAGGGGCATCGGCCTTATGATTTTGAATAACGTTCAAAAAGTATGGGTCGGCCAGCGGCATGATACAAGCAACCTTATTGGATCCCACGCATGGCAAATGCCGCAAGGAGGCATTGACAGCACTGAAACACCCTGGCAGGCCGCTTTACGCGAGATGAAAGAAGAGATCGGCACCGTCAACGTTCGTCTCATTGCAGAAAGCCAAAATTGGATATCTTATGACTTTCCTGAAGAACTGCATACGAAATTGTGGGGAGGACGGTTTTTTGGCCAAACCCAAAAATGGTTCCTCTTAAAATTTTTAGGAGATGACGCCGAAATTAATATCAACACGCGCCATCCTGAATTTATTGCTTGGCGCTGGGTTGATGCTCATCAACTCCCGGATCTCATTGTCCCTTTCAAGCATGACCTTTATCTTAAGGTTCTGGAAGAATTTAAAGATTATTTGTCAATTAATTAGGGCGTCTCATCAATAGAAGGATTATGTAGCGAGAATGGTTTGTTTCGAGAACCGTATCGCAGAATACAATACATCAAAAGTATTTGAGTAACGGAAGCGTAAGAAAACGCCATTTGCAGGCCAAAAGACGATCACGGATCACACGCTCTAGTGGTACAATCCGCAGATAATTTATTTTAATTTTAGGCTTTTAAATAGGCTTATAGAGGAGAATGCCTAAGTTTTTAAGATAAATCATTCAAGAAATTAAATTGATCGCTTGAAACCTCGTTATCCTACTGAAGTTTCTAAAAAATAAATCAAAATATTAAGTCTCGTGTAAATACATTTTAAATAGTTAATGGCGAACCTTCTGAAAGGGCTAATACCTTATGAGTTCATCATTAAAATCTGGCAATTAGAATCAAAAAGATTTATCATTGATTTGAATCACCACAATTTGCGAATAAATATTCAAAATGAAAATAATTTCTATTTTAGCATTATCTTTATTAATTATAATGACTTTAAGTATATTTTTCTTAAAACACAGATCTGCCATTAATCAGCTGCATATTGATTTTCAACATAAATTACCACCAGATGATATTCCAGAAAAACAATCTAAATTAGGTATCAAATTATTTAATTTAGGTGTTTCATTCTATAATAAAGGAAATTATTTAGAAGCCATAAAATGGTATCAGAAAGCTGCTGATCAAGGAAACAGCATGGCTCAACACAATTTGGGATTTATGTTCGATCATGGCAAAGGGGTAAAGCAAGATCATGCGGAAGCCATAAAATGGTATCAGAAAGCCGCTAATCAAGGGAATCTGCTTGCTCAATACCACTTAGGGCATATGTATGCAAGCGGTGAAGGAACAAAGCAAGATTATGTTGAAGCTATAAAGTGGCATCAGAAAGCTGCTGATCAAGGGAACGCAGAAGCTCAATACGATTTAGGGGTTATGTATCTGGAAGGCACGGGAGTAAAGCAAGATTATATTAAGGCGAAACTACTGTTCCAGAAAGCCGCTGAGCAGGGTGATACACAGGCTCAGCACAACCTAGGACATATATATTTACGCGGAGATGGAGTAAAACAAGATTATGCTGAAGCCATAAAATGGTTCCAGAAAGCAGCACATCAAGGTGAGGCAGGTTCTCAATACGATTTGGGAGTTATGTATTTACGAGGAAAAGGAGTGAAACAGGATGAGAAAGAAGCCATAAAATGGTTCCAAAAAGCCGCTGATCAAGGGCATACAGGAGCTCAAAAGGCTCTAGGAATTTTGAAAGAGACAAAAACTGGAGTCTAGTTGCCACAACTCTCAGATAATTTATTTTAATTTTTTTAATGCGGAAAAAAGGCAAATCTAGGATTTTAAAATCGAAAGAGACCTGGGCGAAATTCTTAGCCGATCCCGCTCATAGAATTCGGTTTATCTATACACCTAAACATGCTTCGTAGTTAAATCAGGGAGAAACCTGGTTTAGCATTTTGGTCAAGCGTACTTAAAAGGCTATCTGTTAAATCAACACAAAAGTTGAAGGAAAAAATATCTGGCTTTATTTACTATTTTAATACAACAATGGCCAAGTCTTCCACATGGTCTTATAAAGGGAGGTCTTTCAATGCTTAAGATAAATTATTTACGAATTGTTCCATTAGATCACATCCCTTGGAGACAACCTTTTCTTGTTTTTCAATACTTGACAATACCCCTTGATTGCGCCAATGTCCGCTTTAGAAGCAAAGCCATTGAATGCAACATTGAGACCTTTTATCATTAAAGTATGATTTAATGTCAACAGCAATACCATTTATAGGTTCTCCAGAAATGAAGCGTTTGACTAGATATGATCCATTTTTCTTTCTCTTCTTCCCAAGTTTTCATAAGAAGAAACGAATGGGTTTTTTCTTTCTGGACCCCTTCTATGCCCTTAAATTAGCCGCTAAGGTTTTTCAATACTAAATTTTAAAAGCTTCTGGAGCGCTGATGCCAAATTCATCATCCCATCAATTGACATTTTTTTCTATTCCCAGGCAAATTTGGGGTATTGGTTGGGGGGTTTTCTTTATCAATACCTCCTCCGTCATGGTTCGATCAATAGCCGCCGTTTACCTAAAAGCCGTCGTCGGTGTAGACATCGGCTGGATTGGATATGGGCAACGTTCGGCGGTGTTTTTATCTATCGCGTCATTGCGCGTATTGGCAATGGCATTCAGGCCACGCCGCGTGATGCCTTGGTCGGAGACATCGCTCCGGCAAAAAGCAGAGGCGCTTGTTACGGGTTGCGTGTGGGGTTAGGAATTGCAGGATCCTTTGCAGGGGCCTTTATCGCGTGGCACTTCATGCACAGAAGCAGCAATAATTATCAACAGCTTTTCTGGCTTGCGACCGTTCCTGCTGTTATTGCTGTTTTGACCGTCCTTGTCTTTATTAAAGAGCCTAAAAAGAACCTGCATCCGAAGGATCATCAGCCACGCCATCCAATCCATTGGGCAGATCTTCCCCGGTTAGGTCGCCGTTTTTGGACCCTGATGGGGGTTATTGCTGTCTTCATGATTGCTCAAGTAGGTGAACCCTTTATGGTCTTGCATGCCCACCTCAGTTTTGGACTGCCAGAAGCCGATGCGCCTATTATTTTTCTCCTTTTCAACGCGACGCACTCAATCTCCTCTTTTCCTGTTGGCAAGCTTTCTGATCGTATGAGTCGCTACCATCTTCTCGGACTTGGTTTTATTATTTTGATTGCGTCAGATTTAATCCTTGCCATGGCGACCAATTTGACAACTGTTTATATTGGTATTGCTATATGGGGTTTCCAGATGGGCATCCACCAAAGCATGTTTCTTGCCCTTGTCGCAGATAATTCGCCAGATGACCTTCGGGGAACCGCTTTAAGCGTTTACTATCTCATTAGCGGGGCTTCTCTGTTTTTAGCCAATACCTGTGGCGGCATTGTTGCACAACTTTTTAGCTCAAGCGCAACCTATTTGTTTTCCTTTGGTGTTGCCGTCATTGCGCTGATTTTCCTTCTTTTCATAATGCCAGAAAGAAAGAAAAACCCCATAAAATCGGATAAAACTATTGCTTAAAAGCTAAGCCTAAGGTAAGTTCCTTCTAGATTTAAAAACAAGCCCTTGAAAATAAAAATATAAGTACAATTTTGTGCGTTTTGGAAGGTGATGACTCTCCAGTGACCGCTTTGTCAAAACAAACGTATATTTACGCAAGGATGGATGTTATGACAAAAGCGGGGACAGGATGTCGCTAATCCACAAATCAGCGAACCAGTTACCGCGATCTTTTTTTTCCGCTACGTCTCAATTTTTTTTCTCTTTCTTTTCTTCCGGTATGATTCCAAAGACCATATGGGCTTTAGGAACCGCGATGTTTCTGATCAACATATCCGTAATTATGGTCTATAGCCTTAACGCCCTTTATCTCAGTACCGTCATAGGCGTTTCAGCCGTGTGGATTGGGGTGCTCGAAGGCGTCATTGAAGCAACATCGTCTTTTATGAAATTATTTTCAGGTGTTCTCAGTGACTACCTTAAAAAGCGTAAAAGCATTATGCTGGTTGGCTATACCTTAACCCTTATGAGCAAGCCTCTTCTCGGTATATCCTCTAGCTTTGGAGCTACCTTTGTGTTCCGGCTTATTGAGCGCGTGGGAAATGGCATGCAATCCACACCTCGTGATGCCCTGATTGGTGACGTTGCACCAACAGAGCATCGAGGGGCGTGTTATGGTTTACAACGCAGCCTTGGTCTTATGGGATCTATTTCAGGCGCTCTATTAGCCATGGTCGCTATGTCTTATACAATTAATAACTTCCAATCCGTATTCATGCTGGCCTCTATTCCCGCAGCCATTGCTTTAGGCATCTTGTATTTTGCGGTTAAAGAACCAAAACATGCCCATTATGCCAATGACATTCAAATCAATAAGGATGAAGAACGCCATCCTATCCACTGGTCAGACTTTCGCCGCCTGGGAAAAGAGTATTGGGGGTTGATGGCCGTTGTTGCTATTTTCATGCTCGCCCGTGTCAGTGAAACATTCATCGTTCTAAATGCTGTCAAAAACTTTGACCTACCCAGTGATCGTGCCCCCTTCATTATGATCCTTTATAACATCACCTATTGTTTATGTTCCTTCCCCATTGGCCTTATATCTGACCGAATTGGCCGATATAAGCTGTTAATTTTGGGCATCAGCGCATTCATGATTGCTGATCTCCTCATTGCCTTGGCACCGAATCTGTATACTTTGTTTATTGGCGTCCTCTTTTGGGGATGTCAAATGGGTATTTCTCAAAATATCTTTGCGTCCCTTATTGCAGATCTTGCCCCAGAGGATTTGCGAGGAACAGGGTTTGGCGTTTTTTACCTAATCAGCGGCATATCGGTCATTGCCGGTGGCGCTGGCGCTGGCATGATCGCTCACTTTTACGGAGAGGGATCAGCTTTCATAATGAGTTTTGGAATCGCAGGACTTTCCATGGCAGCCCTGCTCTTTTTTGCGCCTGGAAAAAAGAAAACGGTAGCTATTTCTCCCAAGGCGTAGTAGTAAAAATGGATAATACAATCCAAACTTGTTTGTCAGGAGATACCATGCCGACGCCTTTGATGCCCAAAGCAACCGCTGTTTGGTTAATTGAAAACACCGTATTAACTTTTGACCAGATTGCTGAATTCTGCAATATTCATCCGTTAGAGGTTCAAGCGGTTGCAGATGGCGAATCTTCAGTCGGCATGGTTGGTTTTAACCCCATTACCTCGCAACAATTAACAGCTGAGGAAATTAAGAGGTGTGAAGCAGATCCGACAACTCACCTTCAACTTATGCCTCCTGTCACAGCAGAATCTTTGCTCGGCAAGAAAAAAACACGGTACACGCCCGTTGCCAAACGGCAGGATCGCCCTGATGCGATTGCCTGGCTCTTGAAGTTTCATCCAAATTTAACGGATATGCAAATCTGCCGTTTGTTGGGAACAACAAAGCCAATGATTAAGTCAATCCGCACAAGAACTCACTGGAATACGAGCAATATCAAACCTCGAAGCCCTGTTCAATTGGGCTTATGCACGCAAAGTGAACTCGACACTGTTATTGAAGACGCGTCCCATAAAAATGTCTCCTCAGACAGTACGCCAAAGGGTATTTTAGAGGGGCTATAAGGGGAGCTTTAAAAACTACGGTCTATTACCCATCATTTCTGAATAAGTATGTATATGACTGGACAACAACCTTAATAAAAGCCAGAAGATACATAAGTTTACATAAAATTCTTGCAACCATTTCCAAAAAAACCGTAACGTGTCTTGACAAATAGGCCAAAACTTGGCACCTTGGAAAGAAGCCGTTAACCTTTTATTAATTTTTCACCCCCTCTTTCGCTGCACGGGCGACCCTCAAGGGTGATTCACCATGTCATGTCTTCAGTCTGGGAGGTTTCATTTGGTTTCATTTTCTCGCACACAACTTATTGGCGTATGTTCTCTTCTTCTGGCCACAGGCGTTGCTGTCTATGAACATCAATCGCATCTTCCTGTCTTAACAGGAAATACGCGTGATCTCATTGTTGCCCAGAAGGATACGAAAGCGATCCCATCTAACTTAACAGAACTTGCCGATCAAATAACAAACCTTACCGAGAGCATCCCGGAAATTACCCAAAAAGAAAACGTTCTTCAAATTTCTAGCGGAGATACTATGATGTCCCTGTTAGTCAAAATCGGTGTAAACCGAGAAGAGGCAACCCAGGCAATCCAAGCCCTCAAGCGTGTTTACGACCCCCGTGAGCTTAAAGTAGGGCAAGATATTAATGTGCGTTACTGCCAAGATTCATCTAAAGATAATGTTTCTTTGTTAGGTCTTTCATTTAAGGCTTCCCATGAAAACGAAATCACGCTTGAAGCAGGAAACGGGGCATTTACAGCTAAGAAATATCAAATTGCCTTGAAAAAAGTACAAAAGCGCGTTGAAGGAACAATTGGCTCCAGCTTTTATTCTGCCGCTCTCAAAAGAGGTGTCCCTGCCCATGTGGTTCGGGAGGCGATCAACGCCCTCTCTTACGACATTAACTGGCAACATGACCCGACCCGTGGTGACCCCTTTACCATTGTCTACGACGTTTATCAAGATACCAATGGTCAAGTCGTCCGAGCAGATAATTTAAAGTATGTTTCCTTTGCCCCTAGCGGGAAAAAAGCCGGTGGAAGAAACAACGTGCGTCAAGTTTATCGCTTCCACCCCGTAAAAGGCGCTCCTGGCTACTACGATGCCAACGGAATGAATGTTGCTAAAACTTTGTTACAAACCCCCCTAGACCCCTCCAAAATGCGTGTTACCTCAAAGTTTGGGCGGCGTATCCACCCTTGCTTAGGCTACTCCCAACATCATAAGGGCGTAGATTTTAGCGCCCCAGCAGAAACACCCGTGCGCGCCGCCGGGGCTGGCACCATTGTTAAAGCAAGCTATTGGGGCAATTATGGCAATTATATTATGATTAAACATAATGATAAATATAGCACGGCTTATGCTCATTTAAGCCGCATGAAAGTTAGAGTCGGCATGAAAGTGCGTCAAAACCAAATTATTGGAAATGTCGGTGCAACAGGCCGCACAACGGGCCCTCATTTACATTACGAAGTTTTGTGCAATAATGTCCATGTGAACCCCCAAAGCATTAAGCAACTCCCGATGACAAAACTTACTGCCAAGGATTTAGCAGATTTCCGCCGGGTTAAGGCACAAATTGAGAGGGAAGCCACCGAAGTGTCCACTTCCCAAGTTGCTTCGGCTGGCACACAAACACAGACAAGTTAATTATCCTGTTGGCTCGGTTCGGAAAAACCCTTTTCAGCCGGGCACTTTCAAGAATAAATCAAAAAACTTGATCAAAGCGCTTGATTTTATCCTTGTATAACGCTAAAAACGAGAGAATACTTGTCCCCATCGTCTAGCTGGCCTAGGACATCGCCCTTTCAAGGCGGTAACACGGGTTCGAATCCCGTTGGGGGCACCAATTTCAATTCCCTATAGCTAAAGCCTACAACTCTGAAACGTCACAGGTATGACATAATAAGCCGAATGTTATTTACAGATTTTTATGCTTTTCTTTTTTTTTCCTACTTTTTCCATAAAAATTCTGCTATACTTCGGTTGTAAGGTGCTTTAGAAGTTCCAAGTCCTGACTTAGACCTCTTTAAGCGGCCCGTTTCTTAGTACTTAAAGGAGTCTTGTTAGGTGAGTAAAAAATTAAGCAATTTGGCTTTTGCCATGTCCGATTCTACTTTAGAAGAGTTGTTTGGATCTATTGGCCAAGTTGTATCAGCGAAAGTTATCACAGACCGTGATACCGGACGAAGCAAAGGGTTCGGGTTTGTTGAAATGTCAACAGACCAGGAAGCTGTCGAAGCTATTGAAAAATTAAATGGCACGGAAGTTTTAGGGCGCGCCATTGGCGTTTCTGAGGCTCGCCCACAGCAACCGCGTGAAAACCGTGGTTTTGGTGGTGGAAACGGCGGTGGACGCGGTGGCCCTGGTGGGCGCAGTTCCTCTGGTGGATTTGGCCGCTCTGGTTATTAATTCCAGAAACTCACAAATGAAATTACAAAAAGAGGCTGATTTTTTCAGCCTCTTTTTTTTACTTATATTAGGGCGTGTGATCAATTGAAGGACTTTGTGGCGCACCAAAGGTCAGCGAAGCTAAAATGGTGGGTTTCGAGAACCGTATCGCAGCATACATAAGGGAGCATTTGAGAAACGGAAGCGTAAGATACCGCCATTTGCAGTCCAAAAGACGATCATTGATCACACGCCCTAGAGTTATACTTCCTCCTTTTGTTCAGGATCCCCAAAATAAATGAAAGGCTCGCCTAGCCCTTCATCCCTGAATCCTGGCGCTTGACCCCCGTACTCATTGACGCCTGCTTTAAAAACATGCTTTATAAAAGGTAGTTTTCATAAATTTCCTCAAAGGTAACGCCGTTATGTCCGAAATTTTGCCGATAATACCCCCTGAAGCGACATCTCTTTCGCGCCTGCCGCGCCATGTCGCCATTATTATGGATGGCAATGGCCGCTGGGCGGACCAAAACCGTGTTTCAACCATTTCAGGGCACCGTATGGGCGCAGAAACCACCCGGAAAATTGTCCATCACGCGGCAGTGCGCGGTATCCCCTATTTAACCCTCTATGCGTTCTCCGCTGAAAACTGGCTACGCCCCCAAGGATGGGTTGATGAACTGATGGGCTTGCTGCGCTATAGCCTTAAAAATCAAGTCCAGGATTTGGCAGATAATGGGGTTTGCCTGAAAGTGATCGGAGATCGGACAAAACTCCCGTCGGACATTGTTTCCCTTATTGAAGAAAGCGAAGCAAAAACAGCCGGAAACACCCGCATAACCCTCCTTATGGCACTCAGTTATGGGGGCCGTGATGAAATCGTCAGCGCTACAAAAAAGGTTGCTGAACAAGTTAAGTCAGGCACCTTAAAGATAGACGACATCACGTCGGATACGTTGCGGGACCATCTTTATACAGCCGGCATTCCTGATCCGGACTTGTTCATCCGCACCAGCGGTGAACAACGGATCAGCAATTTTCTTTTGTGGCAAATGGCCTATACAGAATTTGTTTTTTGTCCGACTTTATGGCCGGACTTTTCAGCAGAAGATTTTGACCAAGCCCTTGAAACATACCAACACAGAGAGCGTCGTTATGGTGCCGTTATCGCCTCCAAAAAGTAACTTTGACACGAGCAATTTTGGAAAAAGGACGGTATCTGCCGCCATTGGCGTCCCTCTTGCTGTGGGGGCTGTTATGGCAGGCTCCCCTTACGTCGATATTCTGGCGATCTTCCTGCTCGGCGTCCTGCTATGGGAATGGTCAAAGATGTCTGGTCTTCCCTTATCTCATCCCATGAATGCTGTGGTCGCTATTTTAATCGGATGGGCGATTTTTGGCTCCGGCGCTTTTTTACCAGCTTTTTGCCTGGCATTAGCCGGGTTCTCGTTTATCCTCTTTTATCACTACCAAGTCGGTGCGAAGCTTGTCCCCTCCCTCCTCCTGCTTTCAGGCCCTTTTTATATTGGCCTTGGCATGACAGCAATCCTGAATCTCGCAAAAGCTGCTCCTTTAACTTTGTTATGGGCGCTCGTCATTGTGTGGGCGACAGATACAGGCGCTTATGTCATCGGCAGCCTGGTAGGAGGACCGAAGCTGGTTCCGCGCATCAGCCCTGGCAAAACATGGTCAGGCTTCATAGGAGGGTCCATGCTCGGCTCATCACTGGGCGTCACCCTTGCTCCTTATTGCCAGATTGGCCTTGAAAACCCGGCTTTTCTGCTGAGTCTCGCCCTAACCATAACCTTTGTTGGACATACAGGGGACATCCTTGAATCTGCCGCCAAGCGCCTTTTTAAAGTTAAAGATTCCAGCCGCATTATCCCTGGGCATGGCGGCCTCTTAGACCGGATTGACAGCTTGCTGCTGGTCGCCCCTTTTCTTGTTATTCTCAAGTTTTTTAAGGTGTTTTGAGGAAGAGTTGAGAGAAGAGAGAGGCCAGACAGAACGCCTAAAGAAGGGTAGATTCAAATTGTCCATATTCTTTGACTATAGAAATAGAAAACGGACAACTGAAAATGAAAACCTAATGCGCCAATGTCCTCGACACCATGAGTGGGTCGGCTTCCAGCCCAATCGATGATGTTTTAGCAATAGGTGACCAAGCCCGACAAATAGCAATAAAAATTATTCATAAAAAAAATGCATCCCAACACTTTTGCGCATTTTCATATGGTTCAGAATCAGTTAAGGTTGCAGATAATTAAACTTTTACGAAACGGGTTCTACCCATGATGTCACTCATTAATTTTGCCGAACATGCGGTTCCCTTCCTCATTGTTTTGACCATCCTTGTGTTCGTTCACGAACTCGGCCACTACCTTGTCGCCCGCTACAACAAGGTCAAGATTGAAGTCTTTTCTATCGGTTTTGGCCCCGAACTCTTTGGATGGTATGACGGGGCTGGAACACGGTGGAAGTTTAGCCTGATTCCGTTAGGCGGGTACGTGCGTATGTATGGCGATGCAGATGCCAGCAGTCGGCCAGATGCGGAATCCCTAAACAAAATGAGCGCAGAAGACAAGTCGAAAAGCCTTCATAGCAAACGGGTTGGTCAACGCATGGCGGTCAGTGCGGCTGGCCCTTTTGCCAATTTTCTGTTTGCCATCATTGTCCTGGCCGGATTGTTTATGATAAAAGGCGAACCCTTTATGCCTGCCGCTGTTGGGGGCGTCATCCCTGGAAAGATTGCGGAAAAGGTAGGGATCCGGGAAGGCGATAGAATCATCAGCCTGAACGGTGTTTCTGTAAAAGATTTCCACGCCTTGCGTGATTTGATTGTCGCCCATAAAGGAAAAGACGTTGATATCCGGTTTATGCGCAACAATGCGGAGCAAACCATCCATACAGAAATGGTTGAATTAGACGCTTCAGGCGAAAAAAAGCCTGTTGGCGTCATGGGCATTACCCCCCCTCTTCCTGAATACCGTACCGTCAACCCTCTTCAGGCTATCACCCATGCGGTGGGTAAAACATGGATGACGTGCGTTGACGCCCTGACGGGCATTGGCCAAATGATTACGGGTCAGCGCTCCTCTGAAGAATTAGGGGGTATTTTATCCATTGGGGATATGGCAGGGAAAAGCGCCAAAGGGGGGGTTGCTGCCCTCTTCTTCTTTATGGCCTTTTTGTCCATCAACTTAGGGTTGATTAACTTGCTCCCTGTTCCTGTCCTCGATGGAGGACACTTGTTGTTCTATGGAATTGAAGCGGTTTGCGGCAAACCCGTTCCCGAAAAGATCCAGGAATATGCCTTTATGGCTGGTTTAGCGCTTGTTTTAGGTGTCATGCTCATGTCCACATGGAATGACGTTGTTCGTCTTATTTTGAACTAAAGGATGTCCAGTTAATGTTTACAATTAGAAAAAATACAAAGTCTCTTGTTCTTGGCCTAGCGCTGTCAACAGCCTTGGCAGCACCTGCTTTTGCACAAGCCATCCAATCCATTCAAGTAACAGGGAACAAGCGGATTGAAACAGAAACCGTCATTTCCAACCTTCCTCTTAAGGTCGGGGATTCCTTTGATAACCTCCAGCTAAATCAGGCTTTGAAAGACCTTTTTGCAACCGGTTATTTCGCCGATGTCCAAATTCACCGCCAAGGCAACGCCCTTGTCGTGGAGGTTGTTGAAAACAGCCTTATTAACCGTATTTCCTTTGAGGGGAACTCAAAGCTGAAGGATGAAAAATTAACCGAAGAAATCCAGCTACGCCCCCGGGAAGTTTTATCCCGGACAAAGATCCAGGCCGCCCAGCAGCGTATCCTGGAAATTTACCGTCGGATGGGCCGCTTTGACGCTACCGTTGAACCAAAAGTCATCCGCCTGGAAGAAAACCGTGTAGACCTGGTTTTTGAGATCAATGAGGGGGAAGTCACTTACGTCCGCAAAATAAACTTCATTGGCAACAAGCATTTTACCTCTTCCCGCCTGGAAGAACAATTGTTTACCAAGCGCAAACGCTGGTTCCGCCTGTGGGCAAGCGACGACACGTTTGACCCGGATCGCTTTACAGCCGACCAACAGCAGCTCCAGCAATATTATTTTGACATGGGGTACCCGGATTTCCGTCTGATATCAGCCGTTGCAGAACTCAGTCCTGACCATAAAGATTTTTATCTTACCTTTACCATTGAAGAGGGAGAGAAATACACTTATGGAAAAGTGAATATTGTTTCGCACCTCAAGCAGGTCAAAGCAGAAGACCTCAAATCGTTAATCGACATTCAAAGTGGTGATACCTTTTCCCGTAAGCAAATTGAGCGCACTGTCCTGGCCCTAAATGCGCATGTGGGAACGTATGGGTATGCGTTTGCAGACATACAACCCAGAATTGAAAAAAACAGGGCCAAAAAGACAGTTGACCTGACTTTTGAAGTCCGGGAAGGTCCTCATGTTTATATTGAGCGCATTGATGTCGTCGGGAATGACCGTACCAAAGATAAGGTGATCCGGCGGGAACTCAATATACTAGAAGGGGACGCTTATAACGCAACAAAGCTAAAGAAAGCAGAGAAAAACCTGAAAGACCTCGGCTATTTCAAGAAGTCCGAGATCCTCACGGAGCAAGGCTCCGCCCCTGACAAGGCGCGTCTGGTTATTAAAGTTGAAGAGCAGCCCACTGGGGAAATGGGCGTTGCCGCCGGATTTTCAACCCTGGATGGTGTTTTGGGGAACGTCAAGTTTAACGAATATAACCTATTAGGAAGCGGGCTCCGGCTCCACGCCAGCGTTACGATTGCCCGCCGGTCACAAGAATATGACGTCGGCATTACTGACCCGTACTTTTTAGGGTATAACCTTGAAGCTGGCGTTGACGTGTTCCGTGTCCGTTCGACCCGTTTGTCCCACTATGTTTCCTCGGCAAATGGGATAACCCCCCACATTTCTTATGCCATAACAGAATATTTGGGACAAACACTGACCTATACGTTAAAAGATGAACACACCTCGCATGTTGACGATGCCGCATCCATCTTTATTAAGGAGCAAAGAGGAAAATACTTGACATCCGCTATTGGTCAAACATTGGCCTATGACCGCCGGGACAGCCGCATTGACCCAACTTCAGGATATGTGGTGAGCTTGAGCAACCAATATGCCGGTTTAGGCGGAAAGGTCAATTATTTAAAGAACTCTGTCGGGGGTTCCTGGTTCTACTCCCCCGTTGAAGATATTGTCTTGAATGTTCGAGGTGCCCTTGGGGGTATTGAACGTGTGGGGAACAAAACCATTCGCATCGTAGATAGTATCCAACTGGGCGCAGATTCGTTCCGTGGGTTTGCCTATGGCGGCCTTGGTCCCCGAGACAGTATATCGAAAGACCCACTCGGGGGTACGCGCTTCTGGACAGGAACAGTTGAAGTCCTCTTCCCGATCGGCTTACCCAACGAGTTCGGCGTCAAGGGAGCTGTCTTTAGCGACTTCGGAACGACCTGGAAACCAGGGGTAAGGGGCCCGCAAATCCTTGATAAGCGCTCAACCCGTGCTTCTGTTGGTCTTGGCTTGTCCTGGACATCTCCCTTTGGGCCTTTGAAAATTGACTATGCGATCCCTGTGAAAAAACAGAAGTTTGATGACACCCAGCGTTTCTTGTTTGGTTTTAGCTCACGCTGGTAAACCCTCAGGGTTCGGGTGAGGAGGACGAATGACGCAGTGGAAAACGATCCCTTTGATGCTCTTGTTTTTGGGCATTGGTGGGGCTGCAATGTGGGGAGGGATACAGCTCTCCTCATCCCAGCCTTTCTCGAACCCGCCGCACGAACAGCCCCCTGTTCCCTTGTCCGTGGGTGTTGTTGACATCAACAGCATCAAGGCGAATTCCAAGGTTTTTCAAAAGTTTAAAAAGGTTTTGGATGGCCTTAACGCCACCATCCACAAGGAAGTCCTGGAGCGGGAAACGGCGCTGCGGGCGGAATATGAGCAATTCAAAAAACGTGAAGAAGAAGCCACGGAGCCAACCCCGGAACTCTTAAAGCAAAAGACAGAACTCGATAAAAAGTACGCTGAACTTGAAAAAACCGTCCAAACACGTCGGGAAGAACTGGAGCAACAATACACACAAGGCTTAATCAATATCAAGCAAACCCTCAAAGAAATTATGGAGGATTTAGGTAAAACTCATGGCTTGACGCTGCTCTTGAATAAGTCTATTGGCGATGGCAACCAGATGGATCAGTCCATCGTTCTCTTCTGCAATAAAGGCCTGGATCTTACGGAAGAAGTTATTCAGCGCCTGGATGCACAGTTGCTTTCCGAAAATAAGGAAAAAGAGGCTATTCCTTAATTTCTTTTTCTGCGTCCTCCGTAGAAATACCTGCATAAGTTTTACCAAGCTCATCTGTTAAGCTATCAAATTGATATTTTAATATCCTTATTTTTTCAAAAAGGTCAACGTCAATAAGGGTAGCCATCGGTCTTCCTGCCTTTTTAATAAGGATAGAATCATACCTATATTTGACTTCATTAAGAAGTTCTCTGAAGTTCTTGCGTGCCTCCATAGCTGTAATTTCACGGATCATATAATCACCATAATTTATAGTATATATACAAAAATGTTCAATTGACATAATTCTATGAAAATTATGAATAGACTTGGTGGGGTTATTCCCCTTTCTTCAACCCCTTTAGTCCTTGCGCAAGGGGGCTCAACACTTCTTTCGTGGGATCTTCCGAAAATTCGGGGGCATCCGGTGCATGGGGAAACGGATTGAGATTGAGGTATAGGTATTGGGCGGCCGTTTCGCCGAGGTCAATAAATTCATCAGCGTAGTATTCTATGTCCCGCTCATCGTCAAGGTCGATGATAAATTCTTCTTCCGTGTTTCCTCCCCGACTGGGGCGCAAGAGAATATGAAAGGCGGCCTGGACATGGGCAGGCACGTCTTTGAGCGTTGAAACACACGACTGAACAACGTCACCCGTCACGTCTCCTTTAATATGGTAGCATCCTGGCTCTTCTGTAGCATGAGAAAGGGTGAAGTGGGCCGTTAACTGATGAATGGCGACCAGCCCAAACCGTACGGCCAGGAGACGGCGCTCTTCTTCCTTGGCCTCAATATGGTAAGTGGCTCCCGTAACGCCGATTTGGTCAAAAAGGACAACGCGGCTAAATTCGATTACCGACTCTGGTTCCATGCCTGGTTAATCTCCTGTTAGATCTGTGATGATCTGGGGGATGCTGGTCTCTTGCAACCACGCCCATGTCTGGCGCGTATAAGCAACCAAACCCTCAACAATATCATCTGTAATCGTGTCTACAATGCCATAGACATTACGGCGGATAGCCTGTTCTAGCATGCCTTTATCCGCCAGTTCCAGCGCTTTATCATAAGCAACCAGACGGCCATAAAACCCCTCCATAAAGCCTTTCAAATGACGGGTCATTTTCAACTCGCTTATCCGCATGGCACGTAAAGACTCCTCAACATCAGCCACAATCCAGTTACATAAATCCTGAGTCAGGTTGGGGTATTCTTCCAGTTCCACCGCTTCTGCAACCTTCAAACGACGGAGCATCAAGGCTAAATGAAGCGCAAGCATCTCAAAGCGCCCTTGCGGCGTATCCGGGACCTGGTAATCTTGAAAAAAAATAAACTGCCGGGCCTGGCAAGTGACAGCCTGATAGAGTTCAGCTGTCAACGGCGTTGCGAATGGTTTCTTTTTCTTCATCATTTCCATCATTTAAAGACCTTTATGATTGACAGTTTGATGACATGATGTCAAATGTAGAGTAGTTTTTTATTCTTACGATGGACAGGTCTCGTTTAGGTTAGCATTTTATGAAGCGCAACGCATCCCTTCTTTCTTTATTATTTGTTTCTGCAGCTTTAAGCGCGGGTTGTTCACCCACCATAGAATCGCGGGGATTCAATGCTGAAAATGTTCAATTTAGTCAAATCAAGCCTGGAATCCAATCTAAGCAACAGGTTCAAGACATCGCTGGAAGCCCTTCCACAATTCCTTCTTTTGATGCCAATACATGGTATTATGTCTCAAAGAAAACAGCTGCAACATCCTTTTTTACGCCGACTGTCCTCGACCAGCAAGTAACAGTGATTACTTTTGATAACCGCGGCATTGTTAGTGATATTAAAACTTATAAGGGTGAAGAAGCGAAGACGATCAAACCCGTTGACAGAAAGACAGAGACCGTGGGCCATGAAACGGGTGTCTTAAAGGAAGTATTTAGCAACTTCGGGCGATTAAGCAGTAAAAAACCAACAAAAGCACATTAGAGCGCTGAATAAAGGCCACAAGTATCCCGCCATTGCGAGGAGCGCGTAGCGCGACGCGGCAATCTCAATGGGATAAAGACACAAAGATTGCCACGGCCACCGGCCTCGCAATGACGGAAAAAATGACCAACAAAAGAAGCCCATTAATAACCTAATGAAAATTGATTACAAAAATACTGTTTTTTTACCAAAAACTGACTTTTCCATGAAAGCAAACCTGGCAAAGCGGGAGCCTGACTTCCTAAAGTACTGGCAGGATATTGACTTATATGCCTCCTTACGGCAGCAGTCCAAAGACCGCAAGAAGTTCATCCTTCACTTCGGCCCCCCTTATGCGAATGGCCATATCCATATCGGTCACGCCTTAACGAAGATCTTAAAGGATACCGTCAATAAAACTTACCAGATGCTTGGCTACGATGCCCCCATGGTTCCCGGATGGGATTGCCATGGGCTGCCCATTGAATGGAAAATTGAAGAAAGTTACCGTGATGCCGGATTGAACAAGGATGACGTTAACCTGCTAGAGTTTCGGGCGGAATGCCGGACTTTTGCCGCCAAATGGGTGGATGTCCAGCGGGAAGAATTCAAACGGCTCGGTGTAGTCGCTGATTGGGAGGCCCCCTACTCCACCATGGATTTTGAAACCGAAGCCCGCATTATTGAACAATTGGGTTTTTTTCTCCTGAACGGAAGTTTGTACCGCGGGCAAAAGCCTGTGATGTGGTCTGTGATCGAAAAGACGGCGCTCGCGGAAGCTGAAATTGAGTACAAGGATCACACGTCTGACTCCCTCTATGTCGCCTTTCCCGTTATGGAAACCACCGTGCCACTTTTACGGGATGCCGCCGCTGTTATCTGGACAACAACGCCCTGGACCTTGCCTGGAAACCGGGCCATTGCCTATGGCGAAGATATTGGATATTCCATCATTAAAAGCAGCACCCATGACCGTGCTTTTATTGTGGCGACCAACTTGGTCAAAGACTTTGTGGCTCAACTTCAGATTGAAACATACCAAGTTCTGGGAACAGTCACAGGCGCGTCCCTGGCAGGAACCCGTTGCGCTCATCCTTTACAAGGCCATGGGTATGAATTCCCTGTTCCCCTTCTCTCTGGCAGCCATGTCACAACTGAAGCGGGCACGGGCCTTGTCCACACCGCGCCTGGACATGGATTAGAGGACTTTGAGCTTGGTCAAAAGCATGGCCTTGAAATTCCCGCAATTGTTGGCGATGACGGCCATTATTATGATCATGTTCCCTTGTTCGCTGGGCTCCATGTCTTCAAGGCAAATGCCAGGGTGATGGAAGCCCTCCAACAAGCAGGATGCCTACTCCATACAACAAAGCTGGTTCACAGTTATCCCCATTCCTGGCGCTCCAAAGCCCCCTTGATTTACCGCACCACATCGCAATGGTTTGTGAGCATGGAAACAACAGGGCTTCGGGCCAACGCCTTAAAAGCCATCGATCAGGTCGCCTGGTTTCCAGCCACGGGCAAAAACCGTATTCGCGCGATGGTTGAAGGGCGACCCGACTGGTGCCTGTCCCGTCAACGCGCCTGGGGGACACCAATGACTTTGTTTGTCCATAAGGAAACAGGCGATGTTTTGCGAGATGCAGAAGTCCACGCCCGCATCGTGGAAGCAGTTATGACAGAAGGGGGAGATACCTGGTACACCAGTGAAGCCAGCCGTTTCCTAGGCCCAAAGTATCACCCAGACGATTACGAAAAAGTCATGGACATTCTCGATGTATGGTTTGATAGCGGCTGTAGCCATGAATTCGTCTTAAAAAACCGTCCGGAATTGTCCTGGCCAGCGGACTTGTACCTCGAAGGGTCAGACCAGCATCGCGGCTGGTTCCAATCATCTTTATTAGAAGCATGTGGTACGGCTGGAAAAGCCCCTTACCGCCAGGTTCTCACCCATGGGTTTACCTTGAATGAAAAAGGGCTGAAAATGTCCAAATCAGAAGGAAACGCCTTGGCCCCAGCTACTATTACTGATGCCATGGGTGCGGATATCTTGCGCTTGTGGGCTGTGTCCGTTGACTATACGGAAGATATGCGTATCGGACCCGAAATCTTAAAATATCAAGAAGATATCTACCGCCGGTTACGGAACACGTTGCGTTATTTATTAGGGGCGCTTGATGGCTTTACCGATGGTGAGCGCGTGCCCCTCAAGGACATGCCAAAGCTTGAGCAGTGGGTTCTCCATCGCCTCTCTGAACTTGATAAATCCTTACGGAAGAGCGCTGAAACATTCGATTTTATGGGTTTCTATTCGGAATTGCACAATTTTTGCGCCGTTGATTTATCCGCCTTTTACTTTGATTTACGCAAAGATTGCCTCTATTGCGATGCTCGTACATCCCTAAAGCGCCGCGCCGCCCGCACGGTTATGGACCACATTTTTATCTGTTTGACCCACTGGCTGGCACCTGTTTTAAGCTTTACAGCAGAAGAGGCCTGGCTTTCCCGTTATGGAAGCGAAGCCAGCAGCATCCACTTACAAATGTTCCCTGATATCCCACTGGAATGGGACAATGCGCCTTTAGCTGCCCAATGGCAAATCATTCGCGATATCCGCCGTGTTATTACAGGTGCCCTTGAAGTAGAGCGCGCCGCGAAAACAATTGGATCGAGCCTACAAGCGCATGTGGCTGTTTATGTTCCCCATGAGATTTCAGAAATTTTCAAAACATTAGGGATGAAGGATGCTGACTTGGCAGAATTGTCTATTACCTCAGAGGCAAACTTGATCATCGCCCAGCCACCAGCAGGCGCATTCACCCTGGAAGATGTTATGAATGTTGGCGTTGTTGTCAACACTGCTTCCGGACAAAAATGCAACCGGTGCTGGAAAGTTCTTGAAGAAGTCGGAGAGGTGCATGATGATTTATGCCAACGATGCGCCCAGGTCGTTGAAGGGCTATGAAGATGGTCCAAAAACAAAAAACCGGGCATTGCTGGTCCTTAATGGGGCTTGGGCTTGCTGGGATTGTCTTGCTCCTCGACCAGGCATCGAAGTGGATTGTTTTGACCCATATGATGGCTCCCCCCCATACCTTGCCCGTCACCTCTTTTCTCAATATTATTCTGGCTTGGAACCGGGGAATCAGCTTTGGTTTACTGTCGAGTAATAATCCTTATAGCGCCTGGATTTTAGCAACCGTTGCTTTTGCATTCGCCGCTGTTCTGATATTATGGATTTGGCGGGCGGAAACAAAGGTCATGGCCTTGGGCTTTGGCCTGGTTCTGGGAGGGGCGATCGGGAATTTGTGTGACCGCCTTCGGTTTGGCGCTGTCACAGACTTCCTGGACTTCCACGCTTATGGATACCACTGGTACACCTTTAATATCGCGGATGCCGCTATTGTTGGCGGCGTGGCATTCATTCTTTTTGACCATCTCAAAGGAAGTATGGTTACAAAGTAGAAAATAACCGTTGTAATTTACTGAGTAAACAAAATGAAAAAAATATATACCTTAACATCTATCCTTTTAGCTCCCCTGGCTTTCGCAGGATGTGACACCTTTCGTGACACGTTTGGTTTGAGCCACAAAAGCCCCAATGAATGGGACGCCGCGGAGCCAAGCCCTGGATTAATCCTGCCGCCTGATTTTGGAAACCGCCCCAAACTGCCAGCGCCAACCCCGGGAGCGCCGAATCCCCATGTTATTCCAGAGACAGTAAAAGCCCAAAAAACCGTTATGGGGAGTGGGCATTCTGTTGACACGTCGGCTTCTACAGCTAAAGGAGAAAAAGACATCATCGAAAAAGCTTCTGAGAATCAAACCATTACGCCAGACATCCGGCATCTTGTCGATGAAGAAGCCAAGGCAGATAGCACGATTTCCGGTAAAGTGATGGCTCAGGTCCAGTCCTGGAAAGAACAAGCCCGTAAAAATTTGAGCTTATCCGAACCAAAAAAAACCAGCGCTACAGACGACGATACAACCGACAAACAAGAGGAAGAAGGTAAATCATGATGATGGCCCCCGACGATATTTTCGGCCCCTGCCTCCTGAAACGCCACCCGTCCAGGAAACATTCCTTCTTCAAAGGAAGCTTGCCTTTTGGCCCCTCTTTCCTCACGGCTTTAGCCCTTGGTTGCGCGCCAAGCTTGGGAGACCAAGCCCCAGGAACCCCTTCATCTGCCATCAAGCCCCAGCCGTCACATATCAATGTTCAAGCGGTTAAAAGCAACAAGGGCATCACGGCATGGGTCGTAGAAGCCCATGATATCCCCGTTGTTTCTGTCGTGATCGCCTTTAAAAATGCGGGAACGGCAGCAGACCCCAAAGGGTTAGCTGGCCTCGTCCAGTTGCTATCCGGCATGCTCGACGAAGGCGCAGGTGAGTGGGACAGTCAGGGTTTTAA
Organism: Alphaproteobacteria bacterium; assembly: GCA_021323455.1. GTDB lineage: Bacteria > Pseudomonadota > Alphaproteobacteria > Paracaedibacterales > VGCI01 > VGCI01. The sequence goes on from JAJONN010000007.1 coordinate 41,330, forward strand.
AAATTTCCTGTTAAAAAAAAATATCGAGTTAGGCATTTCTGCCTCCCAGGATGTTTTTCAGATTAGTTTTCGCACCATTAAGGAAAATGTTGGGGAAGCATTCCGGGTCTTAAACACCCTATTAAGCAAGCCCCGGTTTGATGACGTATCCCTTGCCCGTGTCAAAAATCAGATTTTATCGGTCTTGCAACAATCCCTCCATAATGAGCATACCCTGGCTTCGCAGAAATTAAACGCTCGGATATATGGCGACCATCCTTATGGGAAACCCATTCAGCAAACACTCAAAGAATTTTCAAAGGTCACCGATGATCAGTTGCGCCAATTTATGGTGAACCGTTTTGGCCGTGATCAACTGTTGGTATCTATTGTTGGAGATATCACGGCCCATGAAACCAAAGATTACCTGGATAAAACGTTCGGAAACCTGCCTGAAAAGGCAACCCCGACAGACATAATAGACGCAAAGCTCCTCAACATTGGTACAATCGCGATCGAGACTTTAAATATTCCGCAAAGCCTGGTTTATTTTACGCAGCCAGGCATTCCTCGAACGCACCCCGATTTTTATGCCGCCTTTGTCTTGATGAAAATTATGGGAGACGGGCAATTCGAGTCCCGCCTCTGGAATGAAATTCGTGAAAAGCGCGGCCTTGCTTATGGCATTGACGCCGATTTAAACTGGCTTCAGCACGCATCCCTTCTTTTGGGAGGGACAGCAACAAAAAACACGTCGGCCAAAGACGTCATTGATATTATCCGCAACGTCTGGAAAGAGATGAGTGAAGGCGCAACGCAAGCGGAACTCGACTTTGTTAAGAAACGGATGATCGGCAGCTTTGCCTTAAATTTCAGTTCAACCATCAAGATTGCCAAAGCTTTATTAATGTATCAAATTGATAACCTGGGCTTAAACTATATTAATAAACGAAATGAAATCATCGCCGCGCTGACCCTGGATGACGTTAATAAAGTTGCAAAGTCCCTTTTAAAACCTGAACAATTGACCTTTGTCATTGTCGGACAACCTCAGGGCATTCCTTCCCCGGAACCCGTTGAGGAAAAGAAACCAGGAGCAAATAAATGATGAAAGGCTGGGTTATTTTGGTGATGTCTCTTTTTGTTACAGCAACAACGCTTTCAAGCAGAGCAACAGGTATTTTTAATCCAGCAACGGTCACGTTGCCCAATGGGTTGCAGGTCGTTTTAGTACAAAACCATCTGGCCCCTGTTGTTTCCATCAGCCTTGTTTATAAAGTCGGCACAGCGGATGACCCTGTCGGGATGCATGGCCTCTCCCACTTCCTCGAGCATTTAATGTTTAAAGGCACAAAAGATATCCCCGCTGACCAGTTCAAAAAAATTATTTCCAGCAATGGCGGGATCATCAACGCCTTCACAACCCCTGACTTAACCGCTTATACATGTGACATTGCCCTTGAACACCTGGATTTTTACCTCAAGCTGGAAGCTGACCGCATGCAAAACCTGGTTATGGAGCCTACTGAAGTCCTGGCGGAGCAAAAAGTTGTTTTGGAAGAACGCCTAATGCGCTTGGATAATAACCCGTTCGGCATCGCTTATGAGGCTTTGTTACGCGCCGCCTATTGGTATCATCCCTATGGCACCCCGGCCATTGGATATCCGCAACACATTACGGCCTATACCCGGGATGCGGCTTACGAGCATTACAAAAAGTGGTATGCACCTAATAATGCTGTCTTGGTGGTTGCCGGGGATGTCACCCTGGAAACCCTGAAACCCCTCGTAGAGAAACATTTTGGCGGCATCCCTTCCCGCCCTTTGCCTGAGCGCGTCCGTATAGCAGAACCAGACCATAAAGGCGTCACCATTACGCTAGAACAAGAAAATCCCCGCGTTAGCCAAGTGAACATAAGCTGGACCTATGCCGCACCGAACCACCGGGGGACCCATTCTCAACATTATTATCCTTTGATCATCCTTGCCCAGATCCTTGGCGGTAATGATATAAGCCGCCTTCATCGCACCCTTGTGGAAGACCAGAAGATTGCGGTGACTGCAAATTGTTCTTATGACAATGATGGCTATGACCCCCAGACGCTTGACTTCTCAGCAACGCTTGCCCCTAATGCCAACCTTGTTTCCTTGAAGGTAGCCGTAGAAAAACACATCCAGGATGTTATCAAAAAGGGCATCACAAGCCAGGAATTGGCTGACGCCCAGCGGGATATCCTGGCTGACCTTGCGTTCGCCCGGGATGGGAACAGCAGCAGCGTTATGGCCTTCACGCGCCTGGCTGTCGGCTTCACCGTAGGCCAAATTGAAGACTGGCCCCATAAAATTAAGGCGGTTACAGTAGACCAGGTCCACGAAGCGGCAAAATTTGTTTTGTCCCAAAACCCTGTCGCGATTATGACCGTCTACCCTCAAGGGTACAAAGAGCAAGAAAAGAAAAGGGAAGCTGACTGCGCTTTAAAATAAGCATGTCATACCCCGTCATTGCGAGGAGCGCGTAGCGCGACGCGGCAATCTCAATGGGATAAAGACACAGAGATTGCCACGGGCCGGAGTTTACCCTCGCGTAAGGGAGGGACCTCGCAATGACGAAATACAGCATTGAAAAATTGACCTTATTGAAAGTAACAACCCATCGTGGAGGGATTTGTATCCAGAAATTCTGAGTAATTATTAGACTAGCTCAAAGTTTCCCAGAGCTGTCATCCTGGCCCTTAGGTTTTGTTAGCCCTCGCGTCAGCGAGGCGTTACAAAACCTTAGGAGCCGGGAACCATGTATTTCTATATCTTGTATAAGGACTAAACCCTTGCTTCTTGAAAATGACTTATTCACCCAGAACCTGGAGGGCCTCCCTCCTCTTGGCAAGGCTCCCGAAACCTTGGCCCATTTGCACTCTTTAGGGCAGGCGCTTCCCCTCTTGCAGCACCTTCAATCTGATGACCTTTTAGCGGACCTAGCCCCTGTAGCCAAGCGCTTCCAAGCTTTTGGGGATGTGTTGATCCTGGGAACAGGCGGATCAAGCCTGGGTGGACAAACGCTTTTGGCTTTACGGGACCCCCATCATAAAATCCCCCGTTTTCATTTTCTAGACAACATTGACCCCTATACTTTTGCGACTCTTCTGCCCACGCTCGATATCCAAAAAACAGGGGTAGTTGCGATTTCTAAGTCTGGCAATACAGCTGAAACCCTCATGCAATTGCTCGTCTGCTTGCAACAGGGGGGCCAAATGGTTTCCCCCGGTCAATTAAAAGATCATTTTCTTATCATCAGCGAACCTCTTGATAATGGCATCCGTCGCCTCGCCGCAACCTGTGACCTTCCTTGCCTTGATCACCCCACAGATATTGGCGGCCGCTTCGCTGCTTTTACTGTTGTTGGCATGCTCCCTGCCCTGATTGCCGGAATGGACGCTCAAGCCCTTCGAGTTGGTGCCAGGAAATGCCTTTCAGCCGCTTTAGCTGCAAAGGAAACAGACGTATGCCAACCCCTTCAAGGCGCACTCGCCCATTTGGCTTTGGCACAAAGTGGCATTACACAAACCGTCTTGATGCCTTATGCGGACCGTCTGGGTCCATTTACATTATGGTTCCGGCAGTTGTGGGCAGAAAGCCTTGGCAAGAAAAACCACAATCAACACCATCAGGCCATAACGCCTCTTCAAGCCCTTGGGACCGTAGACCAACATTCCCAGCTTCAGCTTTATCTTGATGGTCCCCGCAACAAGTTCTTTACCGTAGTTACCTTGGATCATGAAAAGGATGCCTTCAAAATAATCCGCCCGCCCGTTGGCCACCCTGCTGTTGACCTGTTTCAAGGAAAAACGATGGGAGATTTGATGCAAGCAGAACAACAAGCCACCATTAACACCTTGCGCCGTCACCAATGCCCCACACGCGTTATTCACTTAAAAGTCCTCGATGAGGAAACACTGGGTGGTCTTATGATGCATTATATACTTGAAACCCTAGCCATGGCCCATCTCATGGGGATCAATCCTTTTGACCAACCTGCCGTTGAAGAAGGCAAAATTTTGACCCAACAGTATTTGGCGTATCCCCAATGAGCGTTCGATTTCTCGACCCAACCTTAATCAACCAAATTGCAGCCGGTGAAGTCGTTGAACGCCCTGCATCGGCCATCAAAGAGTTGGTCGAGAACGCCATTGACGCCAAGAGTACCAAAATTGATATCATTGTCCGGGAAGGTGGCCGCACGCTCATTTCCATTACAGACAACGGCCATGGCATGCATCGCGACGACCTGACGCTGGCTGTCGAACGCCATGCAACATCCAAGATCCCGGACAGCGACTTATTTAATATCCGCACCTTGGGATTTCGGGGTGAGGCCCTGCCTTCCATTGGCGCTGTGAGCCGCTTGGCCATCACAAGCCGGACAGCAAGCGATGATACCGCCTGGCGTTTAACAGTTGAAGGGGGGGCAAAAAGTGAAGCAGCGCCAGCTTCCTTTGGGTTGGGAACGCGCGTGGAGGTTCGCGACCTCTTTTATGCAACCCCTGCCCGCCTGAAATTTTTGAAAACGCCGACAACGGAGTTATCACATACGGTTGATATCTTGAACCGCCTGGCGCTCGCCCACCCTACCATTCAATTTTCCTTGATGGACGGGGATCGCCAGGTATTGGCTTACGGGGCTAACAAAGACCGTATTCCGTCTATTTTAGGAAAAGACTTTTTAGAAAATGCCTGTCCTGTACGGATGGAGCGGGAAAGCTTAAGGGTAAGTGGGCATATCAGCATCCCAACCTTTAACCGTAGCCATGCAACAGCGCAATACTTGTTTGTTAACGGACGGCCTGTCAAGGACAGGCTCTTATCCGCCTCAGTCCGCGTCGCCTATCAGGACTTTCTGGCCAGCAACCGTCACCCTGTTTTAGCCTTGTTCCTGGATATTGATCCCGCAGAAGTTGACATTAATGTCCATCCTGCCAAAGCGGAGGTGCGCTTCCGGGATGCCGGGTTGGTGCGAGGCGTCCTGATCAGCGCCTTGAAGCAAGCGTTGCAGGAAGCTGCCCACCGCAGCTCAAGCGCCATGACCCAGAACGCCATCGTTGCGTTTCAACGTCCTCCTTCCCCTGCACCGTCTCCGGTTTCCACATGGTCGGGCAAGGCATATTCAGGGCGCTCTACCTCCCCCCGTCTTTCTTTTCCAGGCCAACCCCTTGCCCCAGGCTTGGCGGAAACAATGGCATCTTACCAAGCGGCTCCTACTCCCTCAGCGCCCATTCCAGAACCTATGCCCGAAACGTCGGAAGATTATCCCCTCGGCCTTGCGCGCGCCCAGATCCATGGCACGTATATTCTCGCAGAAACCTCAGATAGCCTCGTGATTGTAGACCAACATGCCGCCCATGAGCGCCTGGTTTATGAAAAGATGAAACGGGAACAAGCCGCCCATGGCATCAAACGGCAAGCCTTGCTCCTCCCAGAAGTTGTCGATCTGCCAGAAGAAACGCTGAAGGCGATCCTTTCCCGCACGTCTGAGCTTGCCCAACTTGGCCTTGTCATCGAAGCTTTCGGCCTTACCGCCGTTATGGTTCGGGAAGCGCCAGCCTTACTCGGCAAAGCAGACTGGAAGCAGCTTATTCAGGACCTAGGCGCTGACCTTCAGGATATGGATACAACCTTAAGTTTATCTGAGCAACTCAATGAGATTTTAGGCACATTGGCGTGCCACAATAGCGTCAGAGCAGGCCGTCAGTTATCAATTGAGGAAATGAACGCCCTTTTGCGCCAGATGGAAGCAACGCCCTACTCTGGCCAGTGCAATCACGGCCGCCCTACTTACGTCAAACTCCCCCGCCATGATATTGAAAAGCTTTTTGGGCGGCGCTAGAGATAAGGCACACAACCTCCCAGCCCCATAAACCTTTTAAAAAGAGATGCGCGTTGTTTTGTCGCAAAATAACTTAAAACTATAAATTTTATCACAATTATTCAGTAGGTTAGGAGGGAATTTTAGACAATGATTTCTTAAGTTTTCCATTTAATTATTAGCACATTTCAAGATTTACATTGCAACCCACCGTCGTTTTTGTTTAATTAAGGCTCAGGGGCTTGATAATAAGAATAATAATTAGCCCCGTAACTATCCCCCTGAAAGTATGATTTTAGTTCTTAAGACGGTTGTCTATTCCTATTCTCTCCGGTAGTCTTTTACAATTTCATCGCTAATTTTCTTAAATCCTTCGATAGTTATCGATGGCGTTTGTTTCTCCCAAATAAAATCTAGCATTTGCAATCCGGGCCACAGCATCATTGCATAAAGCGTGTAGCGCGGCGGCCGTCATTGCTATGACGGGAACCGTTGATTTTTTAAAATATTATTCTTATTTTTTCTTAACCCGCCTTATGGGTTAGAATGCTCCTAAAACAATGGTTAAAGATGATTTTGAGTGCTTTTTGGTTGTCATCCTGGCCCTTAGGTTTTGTTCGTTTTCGTGTCAGCGAAACGTTACAAAACCTTAGGAGCCGGGATCCATGTATTCTCTATGGCGTTGAAAAAACTTTAAAATACATAAATCCCGGATATTAAGCTTTTGTAACGCTTTTGCTGCGCAAAAGACGAACAAAAGCTAAATTCCAGGATGACAGCCCTTTTTTAAGTCGGATAAGAGGATGCTATTGCTAGCACCCCCTCTCCTAAGATCGCTCTTTATTCAGACCCCTAGGTTCATCCAGTGGTATAGATGGTTCATTATAATAGGATATTTATTGAACACCTCCTTTAAATAGCCTCATGTCGCAGTCACAAAATGAACATGAAATGTGAAGAATGAATTTCCTCGTTGATAATCAGTATACCGCTCACCCTGGGGGCTAACGAGGGACACCGTAATGCTATTTTCATTTTTTCATATAAATTATTCGATCCGATACCATCAAGAGAATTATTTGTTAAATAATCATAATGCTCTAAACCCCAAGCGCTATATGCCCAGAAAATGCCCACAGGATGACGTTCGCTCCATTTATCGTAGATCTGTTGAAAATGGCTCGCTGAGGCATTGAGTTCCTTTTCAATCAGAAACCGCGGAGTAAGCCATATTTCCAATTTCCTTTCCAATGGATTGTCCGGTATAATCTCTTTGCGATAGCCTGTGCATATTCTCAAATACTGACCTGCTATTCCACACTGCGATAAATTAAACGTGCCCGCCAGCGGGTTCGCCAATTCCGCTATACGCATGACTATCCACCCTACATCGCTTCCTTGTTGTGGTCTGTAAATCAATGCGCCATTTAAAAACCTCCTGTAAGTTTCTTCATGCCCCCGCGCTATCAGGGGAACCTCTGGCCCTTCTGGTTTCTTGCCTTCTTCTTCGGCGGCTTCCTGTGCCAGCTTCCGTATACGTTCGGCTTCTCTTTTTTCAATTTCCGCTAATTTGTTTTCCAGGTCTTCTATTCTCTTCTGTGTTTCTTCTATTTCCCTTTTATAAGTTGCATCCTTTCTGGCTTGCTTTTCAGCTTCTTGCTGGAACCGCGCATTTTCCTTGCGTTGCTCCTCGTCCCGCAATGCTGCAACCGCTGCCGCTCTCCTTACTTGTTCCGCTTCCGTATACTGGTAGCGCACCGTATACAGGTTCCCAGCGCCGTCTTTTATGATGCTTTCCTGGAGTTCGTTGTCTCCTCTTGGCTTATTAATCGCCTCGCACACAACCGAGAACACCCTGCCATCGGATATATCAACCTCGTTCCCGTTGCTGCCATCCCAGCAAGCCAGGTGGTTGATTTCTTCCAAACCGTCAGGTTTGCTCTTCAACAGGCTATAAGTCCCCAAAGGCGCGTTTGGCCAGTTTCGGGCTTCGCCATCGGGAAATTCCCTGTAAGTAACCCTTGCTGTAACCTCGGAGCGGGCCAGCCACTTGTGAGTGTAAAACTGCCTGGCATCATCCCTTTTAAAAACAACTTGCTCAACCACCGAATGGGGGAATACCTGGTTATGGCCAGCGACGGGGTAGGGACGGTCATTAAGGTAAAATGTTCCCCCCAGCGTCACGGTTGTCGTATTCTCATCACCACGCTTGGAAGACCAAGCGGCTTGAGGCACGCACTGGCTGGGTTTCATTGTCGCGTTCTCAACCGCATAAATTCCCGTAAAGCGATACCCTCCTGGCGGGACGAAAAATAAATGTCGCGCCAAAGAGGGGGCTGACTGCTGAATATCGACCTGAAAATCATAAGTGACCTTGATCTGATTCACAAAATACCCTTTGTTCAGCCAATCCGTGAATTGGTCATAACTGTTAAAAGACTCTGGCTTGTCCGGCAACATACAAGCGGGTGGTGTTGATTCACAGCGAACTTTAACCCTGAAGTCAACAGGCGGGTGCTGCGTCGGAGAGGACATAAAATCCGTCAAGAAAAGCCGGACGGGAAGGTCTGGCTGTCCTATGCCCAGCGGTGTTCCCAAATCGTTTAAGTTCATGCTCATTTTAAGCATGACGTTGTTGCCCGTTCCCAAAACCGATTCCAGTGTATTGCCGGCTCCCTTGTTCAATTGCATCCCTGGCGGAGATTTTTGATCATGCTCCATGCCGTGAACGGCCCAAAGCGTTGAGATCGTGAAAACGACAAAGGCTCTAGATACGAGAAGCTTCAGGTTTTTTTTCATGCAAGGTCTCCTTGGGATTAAGGTTTTATTCGAGGTGAGGAAGATTTATCAAAATAAGGTTTTAGAAAAAAACATCACAATTGTTGTCTATCAGACCAGTAGTTATAAGCGCAAACAATATCGTTGGGCCGTGATGCCGCAGCAAGCCAAAACGTCCAGCGGCGCATTTACATTTTAACACGGCCTGTTGTACTTAAGGAATGCTGCCAGCGGTAATTTTATAATAAATCCCCAAGGTTCCATCCAATTTTGTAAAAATAACTCTATCCGTGTCATCCCGGATATTAAGCTTTTGTAACGCTTTTGCTGCGCAAAAGACGAACAAAAGCTAAACTCCAGGAAGACAGCCCTTTTTTAATCCATAATTCAGGTTAATAATATTTTTAGGCTTCTTACAAAAGTGGATGGAACCTAATGTCGTCGTACCGCTCAGTATCTCTTCGGAATAGATGGTGTGTTGGATTCCCTATTAAACCCGCAGATTGGATGGTATACTCTTATCATAAGGGGTTAAGAGCATGATTTCAGATAATATAAAAAGTATGATCCGCGTCAACCAGGCCGGAGAATACGGAGCT
>JAJONN010000066.1 GCA_021323455.1 Alphaproteobacteria bacterium
TCCTCCTTATCAGACTGCTACAGCGCCAACATCTTCAGCTAACGTCACTGCTACAAAAAACGACTTATGCGCAGCAGCCATACAAGCGGAAATAAAGGCTCTGGACCAGAACAAGACGGCTCTGCAAGGGCAAAAAGAGAACCTTGAGGCTCAGCTTAAACAACTGGAAGCCATAAATTAAAAGCTAACCTCTTTAGGTATCTCAAAAATAGCCGTAGAAATTTCATTTCTACGGCTGCTTTATAGTTGGGCTGTCATCCTGGGTCTTAGGAAACCTTGGCGAAGCTTGCGAGCCTTAGGTTTCCTTAGAACCCGGGATCCATGTGTCCTCATTAGAGTTGAGAAAAAAATACATAGATCCCGGCTCCTAAGGTTTTGTAACGCTTCACTACGTTCAGCTAACAAAACCTAAGGGTCAGGATGACATTATCCTGTTAACGGCTGCTCTGCCTTCATCGCTTCCGCCCTTTTTTTGCGATAATCCTCGATTTTCAGGAGTTGGCCTTCAGGTACATAGCCGATAAACAGCTTCCCGTTAATGTGATCCACTTCATGCTGAATAAGCCTGGCCAAAAACCCTTCCGCCGTCCCTTCAACAAGATCCCCCGCTACCGTATAGGCTTGGTATCGAATGCTTTTATAACGCTTCACAGGCCCAGCCATTTCAAGAACAGAAAAGCAGGCTTCATAATCTTCATGTTTATCGGTTCCAATGCCTTCGTAAGAAGGATTGATCCAAATGGTTTTGCCCATCGTTTGCGTAAAATCAGGGCGCCATTTCCTTAAATCGGGGTCATCAGGCGCCGCAAAGACAATAATTTGCTTGGCAATGCCAATTTGAGGAGCCGCAAGGCCAGCGCAATTCTTTTCTCCCTCATATTTTGCCTCCAGGATCTTAATGTCATTGACATCTTCAGGCGTTAGAGGGAAAGACAGCTTTTTAGCTGGCGTTATTAACACAGATGGCGTTTCATTGGTTTCCAGGTTTATGGCAACATAACCTGGCAAGGACTTCCCCGGCGTAAGCGTATAAGAAGATTGTGTTGTCACGGCAAATAAGCTCCGCTAAAAATACGTGATCATCAATCGGCTTGAGAAACCGAAGATAATGGATACTAGAAAATCTTTACCCGCGGTTGGTCACTGTCTGATAGGCCGCCTGATTTATGGAAACCTTGGCTTGAGCGCGTAAGCTTTTCACATAGAGGCTCAAAGCATCCTGAGACGCTAAATCTGAGAGTTTATTTTCCATCTGGTTGCGCTTTTCCGTCAATGGCTTTTGGTTAAAAGGCAGCACTTTTTGCAGCATCACAACCTGAACGCCGCCATCATCTTGATCAGGCATAAGGCCAAACACGGCTTTTCCCGTGGTTAATTCAAACATTTGCTTGACAAGACGCGGGGTAAACTGCTTATGGATTTTCTCATCTTTCTCAGAATCAGCGCGGCTAAGAGGGTCCAGCATCTTGATCGATAGCTTCCGGCTGAGGGCCAAGCGGGACAGGTCAGAAATGGAGCGCGCATCCTTGACCAGTTGTTGGGCAACAAGCGCGCATAAATCAAGGCGTTTAGCCTGTATCCACGCTTTTGAAACCTTGTTCTTAATTTCGCCAAATGCTGGAACGTGGGCTGGCTTGATCGCATCAACATGGACGACGTAAGAAATTCCTTCTTTCGTCTCAATGACCGGGCTATCTGTTTTTTCAGCGAGTGAGAAAATTTGCTCCAACAGCTCATCCCTGCCAGCTTCTGGCAAAACAGGCTTTTCCTCTCTATTATTTCCTGCCTTGGATACAGCATCAATACTTTGAATTTTAAAGTGATGCTCTTTCGCAATTTCTGCCAGGGTGGCTCCGCCAGCCAAAGCATCTTCGACCTTGTTTTTCATTTCATAAATTTGATCGTTTGCCATCTGTGTTTTCAGGTCAGATTCCAGTTGGGCCCGCATTTCCAGGAAAGATTTTGTAAAGCTTGGCTCAATTTTAGAAATGACGTAGACCTGCCACCCAAACGGGGTTGAAATTGGCTCTGTAATATGCCCAAGCCCAGCTTCAAACAACCGGTCTGCCACTAAATCCGGCAACTGTTGCTTTGTCACCAAGCCCAGATCTTTAAATTCAGCAGCAAGATCCCGGGCAACAGCCGGAACAGGCCGCCCTTTTTTCAAGGACTCGACAGCTTTTTTCGCGGTTTCTTCATCTTTAAAATTAAGTTGTTTTACTTCCCTTTTTTCTGCAACTTCAAATTCAGCCTTCCGGCGTTCATATTCTTCCTGCACTTGATCTTGCGTAATCGTTACCTGGTCTTTTAGCAGCTTTGGATCCATTTCCAAGAGGGTAATGGTCCGCATTTCTGGAACGGTAAATTGCATCTGGTTTTCTTGATAGAATTTTTCTAAATCACTCTCTTTCGGCGTGTCTTTCACAACCATCTTGCCAGACGGAATGGTCACAACCGCAAAGACCCGCTGCTCAAAGAACCCTTGGAATAAAAGGTCAATATAAGCTTTGGGAAGGCGCATGCCACTCATCAAGGCCCCGAAAAGCTGATGTTGCTGCAGTTCCTTTCGGATATCCCCAATAAACTGGGTTTCTGTGATATGGTTATTGTGCAACAAGTGGTCAAAAGCCCGCTTATCAAAGGTACCCTGTTCATTCAGGAAAGCCGGGATGCCTTGAATCCGGCGGCGCACAGCCGCATCCGTCACAACCAGGTGGCGTTTTTTAAGCTCAAGGCTTATCAATGCCTGGTCAATCAACGAATCCAGAATTCTTTGGGGTAGTCCCATTTCCTTAATCTGATCAGAAGTCAACTGTCCCTTTGACACTTCCTGGGCTTTACTCACCATAGTTTGCAAACGCGCTGCAAATTCTTCTTGGGTTATGGTATGCCCGTCAACGGTCGCCACAGGGCGCATGTTTATGTAATTAACAACGATATCTGCAACTCCCCATAGTCCAAAGCTCACCACCAAACCACCAAAAGGACGAAAAGGGCCTTAGCATACCAGCGGCCAGACTGATCTTTTAATTTTTGAAGCATAGATCCTTACAACTCATTCAACAGGCAATAATCCCCGACCCCTCCCTTAGATTACCTATGACTTAACCGACCGTGGCCACGTCACCTTGCACAACAAGAGGAAGAAGGATATAAAAAACTAACCATACTGTAATAAATGCAAACAGCAAATGCAATGGGCAAATCGGCTGGTTTCTGCCGCGATAAATTGAATAATAAAGGGAAAGTGAATGGCAAAAATTATTGTTGCGAATTGGAAAATGAACGGGTCCCTTGCCTTTATGAAAACATGGGTCCCTGCTTTGACCTCTGACCTTGCGTCAACCTCGAACCAGGTCATTATTTGCCCCCCTTTTCCTTTTCTCTTCCCGCTTAGCGCCGCTTTGAAAGGAACATCTGCCCATCTGGGTGCCCAAAATTGCCATACCACTCCTCACGGCCCCTTTACCGGGGAAGTGAGCGCAGCCATGCTAGCAGATATCGGGTGCCAAGCCGTTATTGTGGGACATTCTGAACGGCGCACCCTGTTTTCAGAAACCAACGACCTTATCAAAGCCAAGGCTGAAGCGGTCCATGCCGCTGGCATGACGGCCATTATTTGTATTGGGGAAAGCCTCACCATACGGCAGTCTGGCCGCGCCATCGATACGGTGATCCAGCAATGCCAGGCCAGTTTACCCCCTTCCGCAACGCCTGAAAATACCCGGGTCGCCTATGAACCCCTCTGGGCCATTGGAACAGGGTTAACGGCTTCCCTCCGAGAAATCACGGAAATGCACCAAGCGCTCCATGCCGCGACAAAAGTTCCCATTCCCTTGCTTTATGGCGGCTCCGTCACGGAAGAAAATGCAACAGACATCCTCTCCCTTCCTCATGTGGACGGCGTCCTTGTGGGCGGAGCCAGCCTGAACATGGCCGCTTTTCAAAAGATTATCCGGTAGAACTTTTTTAATAACCCAACAAGAAAACCCCCACAAAGGCTTTTGCGGGGGTCTTGAAAGCACTCAAATAAACGGTTGCTGAAAACTGTTAGCCTTAAACCTAAAAGCGATAGAATGCGCCCAGCTTGAAACCATGCTCCGTTGAGGAGAACTTCGCGGAAGGATTATCGCCATTTTGGTTTAATACATGGTTGGCTGGAAAAGATTCCTTCCCCATAGTGGCAGATCGACCGAAAGCGCAGTTATAAGAAGCACGCCACCCCACGCGGGTATTCAACATCCCTTCTAACCCTACCTCCACCAGAGGCTTAAAGGTTCTTTTCGTCAAAGAAGCTTCTGGGTGCCCGTTTACTCCACTAACATCCGTTATTATTTTATACGTAAACTTTGAAAATTTACCGCCTACCCCGGCATAAACCAGGATTTTTGGATAAGCGACAAAACCAGCGCGCGCTAAAAATCCATAAGCAGGACCAACGCGCTGAGCCTTAACCACCACACGTTCAGTTTTAAAAGAGCTTTGACGGCTACCCAGGTAGCCATCGATAAATAATTCACCTCCCAACAGTAAGCTGTTCGTCACCAGATGGCTATAGCCGCCTGAAACACCCAAAGACCCCGAATAAGAAGAATTCCGGCCGCTTCCGCTCACCTCAAAATTATTAGCCCCATTTAGCCCATTGGTAAAGGAATAGGTGTCTAACACAATACTCCCCCCCAAATTTGCCCCTAAGTAAAACCCCCGCCATTCATTCGCTTGAGTACCAGGAATAAAGGCTAAACTTGCAGCAACCAACATACCTGCCTTTAACTTAGAAAAAACCATGAAATCCTCCAAAAAATGACTAAAAACTGTTTTTATTATATACCCTAGTTCTTCCTCGACCCTCAAGAGAGAATCTTTAATTAGAGCTTGACGGCACCCAGAAAGCGGAGACAATAGTTTCTTCAGGCGTTTCAAAACCGAAAGTAATCGCTACACCGGGTGAGAAAAAGAGAAGGGATATTTCCCTCTCTTAATCTTTTAAATTAGGAAAACAGAGGCTTGTTAACGATACACTCGACCAGCTACTCGACCGTTTCTCACCATAGCCACATGACCACCCTGCTCTCCATAACTGGCGTCTGGTATTCCTCTTGCTTCCACATGCCCTGGTATCACCAAGGAAGGTTCTAAGTGATGCGCAACGGCAAAATCCGCAACTGGAGCAGACAATCGAGCGATTGCGTCACGTTCTGCAGCCGGCAAAGGAGCAACCCGAGCAGCCTGGATCTGGTTAGCCAATGCCTGCTGTTCAGGCAATATGGCACCGCCCGCTGGGGCAACCAGGACAGGTGCTGGAAGAGGAGCCGGTGCCGGAGCAGGTGCTGGTGCCGGAGCAGGCGCTGGTGCCGGAGCAGGCGCTAGGGCCGGTGCAGGCGCTAGGGCCGGTGCAGGCGCTGGTGCCGGAGCAGGCGCTGGTGCCGGTGCAGGCGCTGGTGCCGGTGCAGGCGCTGGTGCCGGTGCAGGCGCTGGTGCCAATACTGGCGCTCCGTTTGCCCCTAAGCCTAAATAAATATCCAAGTCTATGGTGGACCCCCAGTACACAATTCTTCTCGTATAATGGGCGACGTACCGACGTTGATCTCCAGCTATGTTCCCAACTGGATAAGCAAGAGGCTCTGCCCCTACTACCAATCCACCGACGGCGCGTGGGCGAAAAGCTAGCCCTGGGTGTAAATTAAACACCCCGCCAGGTGCCGTATTTACGGCGTCTAAGGGAATCGCGTTATGCGGCCCTACCCCAGGAAATGCTCTTGGATCCAGAGTGAGAGGAGTTGGCGGTAGGAGAGCGAATCCAACTCTATTACCCAAAAGTTCATCTAAATAGCTTTGGAAAATTCCATTTCCAGCGCGAGTTTCAGGAATCCAATTCTGAAAATTAGCTGCCCCGTTTATACATACATTTATTGACACTTCTTCCCAAACGTGGGAACCAGCTGGCCGTGGGGCAGCAGCATTATGAAATAGATGCGCAGGATGTGCTGGATCTGCAAGTGGGGGTACTGGTAACTCAAAATCCGGGCTAGCAAAATTAGCAAGATTGACTGCATTATCAAATATATCATGATCTGTTATATTTGGGCATTGAGCCGCCAAAGCTGCTGTCGTCCCTAACAAAGCTGCAAGGGATGCCCTTACGAGCCTTTTCTGCCATTTCTTTTTAAATGTATTTTTGTGCATATCTTCTCTTCTCCTAAAAAACGATTTATTAAACGATTGTTCCTTAGAGCCCTTCATAAATCCGTCAACACTGATGGTCCCTCTCAGGCAGAAAAAGACCCTACAAAAGCAGAATCTTATCCTAGCACCATGGTTATGGCCGTTACAGCCCTTGACCATTGCCATTGCGCTCTAATTGAAAGAAGGAGAAATCCGTAAAGATAATAGGGGACTCTCTATGTATCAATCTTATGGCTACACGCTTCTAGTTTATAAAATCAAGTACTTTTTTTAAATTACTTAATTCCGTTTTGCGCCAAGCTGAATAAAAGAAAATTAACCAATTAGTCAATTTATTGTCAACAGGTTTTTAATACACCATCCATTCCTCCCGGAGAGAAGCTGTCAATTTCAGATTGTCACTTGTAGCTTGAAGTCCTTGCCCCCTTGCCTCCTCCTCTTAACCTTCCCTTAACGGTTCCTTTCGTATACTCGAAAGCATGAAGATAAAACCTTTAAAAGCCAAAGATGTGGGCGTTCCTTTATTTCCTTTGCGGGCTGCTGGTCACAAAGCCCGGAAGCATCGGCCTGTCACGCTGTTTGATTTATCATCCCACAACCGCGCCAATGAAGCCATGACCTTTGGTCTCAAAATGCGTTCCAAGGGGTTCCATGTTTTTGTGGTCGGCGAAGACCGAAGCGGGCGGATGACAGCCACGCTCGCCTATTTAAAGCAATACACCCAAAAACTGCCGCCACCCTTTGACTGGGTTTACCTCAACAACTTCTCATCTCCCCACCGTCCCAAGCCTTTTCACCTCCCAAATGGCAAAGGCTACCAACTGAAACAAGCGATGGTTGACCTGCTCGCCAGCATCCATGCAGTTCTGGCCAAGACATTTACCCACCCCCACTATACAAGCCAGATTGATGCGATGACGGCTACCCTGGAAACCCAGGTGCAGGAAGAATTACAAGCCGTGCAAGAATTTGCACGGCGTAAAGGGTTGGGGGTTGAAGAAACAAGCGAAGGTTTTAGTATCCAGCTTCTGGAACAGCCAAATGACAGCAAGGCCCCTCCTTACGTGCCGAAAGATGTTCAGGAGATCAAGGATCGGCTCAACCGGATTACGACTTCCGCTCATTTGGCCAGCCGTCAACTCACCCTTCAAGTCCATGAGGCAAAGAAAAATATTGCGGCGCAAGCTATTGACCCCCTGTTTCATAAATTTCGGCAGGACTATGACCCTTATATCAAAGACTGGATCGATGAAATGGTCGAAGATGTCCTAACCCACGTGGACGACTTCTTGAATGAAGATCCTGAAACGCAAACCAAGCTGCCTTCTGTTATCGAAGAACGCTATAGCGTTAATCTTTTGATCAATAATAAAGGAATGGACTACCCAGAGGTCGTCCTTGAACCGTCACCCACTTATGAAAATTTGTTTGGGTCCATTAAATACCGCGCTCTGGCCGGCGGCGGCTTAGAAACAAACTTTACCATGATCCGCCCCGGTGCCCTCCATCGCGCCAATGGGGGGATCCTGGTCTTGCGTGCCGAAGCCTTGGCCCAATCCCCGGATGTCTGGGAGGCTTTGAAAGCAGCATTGCGTGACCAACGCATCCGTATTGAAGAACGCCACCGGGAATCTTCATTGCCGCTTTTGGATGCGCCTGAGCCTGTATCGGTTCCCTTAAGCGTCCAGGTTTTCCTGATCGGCGCGCCAACGTGGTATTATTCCGTTTTCTTCCATGACACCGACTTCAGGGCTTATTTTAAAATCAAGGCTGAAATTGACCCTGACTTGCCCGCAACCCCTCAAAACATCAGTATTTACGCCCAGCTGATCCAACAAGCGTCCATCTTGCATACAGGGCAAGAAATTGACGAAGAAGCCATAAGATATCTCATGGGATACAGCGCCCGCTGGGTAGGACATCGCAAAAAACTCAATTCAAAATTTGAACTGATTGCAGATGTATTAAGTGAAGCCGGAACGCTTGCTGCTGCGCCGCTGCGCACCTCCACCCTGATTACCCTCGACGATATCAAAACCGCCATCCGGGAACGGCGCAAACGGTCTGCGCGCCTGGAAGACCGCTCCCATGAAGATATTGAATCTGGCCAAATTCTTATTGACGTAACAGGCTCTGTTGTCGGCCAGGTTAACGGCTTGTCTGTTTTATCGACAGGCGACCATCAATATGGGTTACCCAACCGCATCAGCGCCCGCACCTATGCCGGCGAACTTGGTGTAATTAATATTGAGCGCCTGACAGAGATGAGTGGCCCCATTCAACAGAAAGGCGTCCTCATTCTCGACGGGTACCTGAATGGGATGTTTGCCCAAAAATACCCCTTGTCTTGCGGATGCTCCCTGACGTTTGAACAAAATTACAGCGGCGTTGAAGGGGACAGCGCTTCTTTGGCTGAACTTGTCGCCATCCTCTCTTCTCTCTCCGGGACGCCCTTACGCCAGGATATCGCCATTACAGGATCCATTAACCAATTTGGGGATGTGCAACCAGTTGGCGGAATTACTCATAAAATTGAAGGGTTTTATCGCACCTGCAAACACCGCGGCTTAACAGGGACACAAGGCGTCATCATTCCCAAAACGAATATAGACAATGTCATCTTAAGGGATGATATTGTCTAATGCTCCTGACAGGACTTCCTTCCAAAACCATTTTTAATGCTGTTACCAAGAAACTCGCACTTTATCACGGGTCTTTAGAGAAAACAAAGTGACTTGATTCTCTTTCAGGGCAGGCTTTTGGCACATGTCCAGTTTGGCAAGGAATTATAGAAAATACAATGGCGTGCGTCATTGCGAGGCTGAAGGCCGTGGCAATTGTGTCTTCATTCCGTCGAGATTGCCGCGTCGCGCTTCGCGCTCCTCGCAATGACGTGATATTTAATTGAATTTTTTGCATATTTCGTCATTGTGAGGAGCGAAGCGACGTGGCAGTCTCAATTGAATGAGGACAAGGAGATTATTCCGACCTTTTAATGATCAAAAATCTATCGTCCCCTACTCAACTGTAACAGACTTGGCCAGGTTCCGGGGCTGGTCAACGTCCGTCCCCCGCAAGAGGGCCGTGTGATAGGCCAAAAGCTGCAAGGGAATGGT
>JAJONN010000104.1 GCA_021323455.1 Alphaproteobacteria bacterium
CGCTTAATGAGAAAAACGGCATGGGTTTCATGGCTATCGATTTCATTACTTTTTATCGGCTTAAAAATTTGAGGAATTATAATAGATAACAGTTTTTTTGACTTTTTAGCAAGAAAAAAAGTAGCCCAGAAAAAAGAGGAATAAGGAAAAGCATAGGTCTGCCCCTATGCCTTTAGCTAATGTGTCGATGATAACTTTTATCCTGAACTGTAAGCCGTTTCTTGAAACTTGATTGGTGAAGGGCATTGCGAAAATTAAACAGCCGCGTATAATCCGAATCCAGGAGATGGGTCAGGCATTCAGGAAAAGAGGTTAAAGATGTCTATTAACGTAGCAATTAACGGGTTCGGGCGTATTGGGCGCATGGTGTTGCGAGCGCTTGTGGAAAGTGAGCGTAACGATATCCGCGTGGTTGCCATTAACGACCTAGGATCTATCCAGGATAATGCCCACATGTTGACATATGATTCTGTCCATGGGCGTTTTCCGCGGGCCGTGACCATATCCCCTAATTCTTTGGATGTCGGATCCGGCCCCATAAAAGTTCTTGCGCAGCCAGACCCTGGAAAACTGCCTTGGGGCGATTTAGCCGTTGATATTGTTATGGAATGCTCTGGCCACTTTACGGAACGGCAAGCAGCAGCAAAACATTTAAGCGCAGGCGCCAAGCGCGTATTGATTTCTGCCCCCGCAACGGGCGCAGACCTAACGGTTGTTTATGGCGTCAACCACAATAAAATTTCTGCCGACCATAAAGTTATCTCAAATGGGTCTTGCACGACAAACTGTCTGGCCCCTGTAGCAGACGTAATCCATCAAACGATTGGAATTGAGGCCGGTTACATGACCACAATTCATTCTTATACAGGGGACCAACGGTTGGTAGACACCCTTCATAAAGATTTACGTCGCGCCCGGGCAGCAGCCATGGCGATGATCCCAACGTCCACGGGCGCTGCCAAAGCGTTAGGGCTGGTGTTGCCGGACCTTCAAGGAAAACTGGATGGTTGTGCGATTCGTGTGCCGACGCCCAATGTTTCCCTCATCGACTTTACCTTTACCCCAAAGCGTGCAACCACAATTGATGAAATCAATACCTTGATGAACCAAGCCGCAAGAGACAGCCTGAAAGGCGTTCTGGACGTAACCAGCGAACCTCTTGTATCTGTTGACTTTAATCACCATCCCGCCAGCTCCATTTTTGACGCCACCCAGACCCAAGTGGTGAACGGAAAACTCTGCCGCGTGTTATCCTGGTATGATAACGAGTGGGGCTTTGCAAACCGTATGGGTGATGTCGCTGTTGTCATGGGAAAGACGCTTTAACATAGACAAATCAGAAATTTTAATACATTCAGTGCAACAGGCGTGCAAGGCCATGGGGAATAAGGTTGTCATGCTTGGTAAGCATCCATGCACTCCTAACCTACGAAATTCCTAATGAGGCGCTCTGTCCTGCTTTGTGTTTCTATGTCCAATCTTTGGAATGAGGATCCATTCTAAAACCCTCCCCTTGCCTTTTGAGCTTTCCGAATTTGCAAAAATACTGCTAAGATTTTGATGAATCTGGCAATTTCTAGCAAAAGGCAGTCTTATTCATGCTAAACTGGCTTCGCGGTGCTGGTGGCGGGACACAGAAACCCACGTTCGATGTTCTAGCTCTTTTGCGAGTTTGCTCAACCTCAACCTTTCCCACCCCATTGAAGTGGTGGATGTGACCAACCAATTCGACTGTCAATCGACGTTGCTCCTTGACCAAGCCATCCAAAATGCCCATCAAACAGGGGAAAGCTTTACCTTAAAATTGATGCTTCTTGACCAAAAAACACTCGTGCAAGTTGAGGGAATGCGACTCCTTCAATTGCAACATGCATTGATTGCCTTGTCGGTTATTGACATTACGGACCGCGCTTACGAAACCCAAAGGCTGGCCGCAGAAGTGAAAGCTTTACGGACAGAACATGAAATGCTGCAGGCGATGATTGATGTTGTCCCTGTGGCCTTGTGGTACCGAAATAGCAAGAATCAGGTGATTTTTTGTAATCGGGCTTATGCTGGGGCCGTAGAGAGCACCCCTTCACAAGTTGCGGTAGATCATAAAGAACTCATTGAAAAATCCCGCAGTACAAGCCCCCATCATCTGGCCATTAAAGTCCGAAACAGTGGGCAAAGCCAAAGCCAGCGGGCACATATTGTTATTGACGGGTTTCGCCGCTTGATCGAGATGACAGAAGTAGCCCATGAAGATGGCGCGACCGTTGGGTATGCCCTTGATCTGACCGATAGCGAGGAGATGGCGTCTGATTTGAGCAAACACATTGTGGCCCATCAAGAATTATTGCATCAACTCTCGACGCCCATTGCTGTTTTCGGGGCGGATACCCGTCTGGAATTCTTTAACAACGCCTATACGAAGCTGTTTGGTTATGAAGAGGCATGGCTTCACACAAAACCAACCTTTGGAGATATCCTGCAAGACATGCGGGAGCGGCGTAAATTGCCTGAATACCCGGACTTTCAAGCCTTTAAACGGGGCCGATTGCAGTTGTTTAAAACATTATTACAACCGATACAAGAGCTGATCCAT
>JAJONN010000008.1 GCA_021323455.1 Alphaproteobacteria bacterium
ATTTTAAAACGCCTTCAGGGAAGAACAAAATAATTTCTTGTACAAAGAAATAAAAACTAAGAAAGGGTAAAAATATGAGAAGAAAATCTGCCATTATGGCTTTATTGGGATGCCTGTTCATCAACCTGTCTGGGGCAGCAACAGAATGCTTTATTGCCAAAGAAGGTGGGAAGATCCTTCAAAAAGAAGGGGACTGTGCGCAAGCGTACTCCCCTTGCTCGACCTTTAAAATCGTGATTGCCCTGATCGGATATGACGAGGGTATTTTAAAGGATGCAACAACCCCAGCCTGGATTTATGGGGAACAAGAAACCCTGAAAAGGGCTGTGTGTAAGGGCCAGCATACACCGTCTACGTGGATGAAAAACAGTTGCGTCTGGTATTCCCAAATGATCATGCAAAAGGTGGGAATGGAAAAATTTAAAGGCTATGTGGAAAAGCTTCGTTACGGAAACCAGGATGTAGCAGGGGATGACGGAAAAGATAACGGCTTAACCCAGGCTTGGCTGGAAAGTTCCTTAAAAATTTCACCAGAAGGCCAAGTCCATTTTTTGGAAAGCCTCATTCACTCCGCCTTACCCGTATCTGCGGAAGCCCAAGCCTTTACGCGCGCGCTCATCAACCTGGAGGTATTGCCCAATGGCTGGCAGCTTTATGGGAAAACAGGCGGCGGAGACCGCCAGGGCTGGTTTGTCGGATGGATCCAAAAGGGCAACCGGCATATTGTATTTGCGCAGTATATTGCCCAGAAAAAAGACGCCCCGAGTCCCTTGGGATTGGTTGCTAAAGAAAAGGTTAAAGAGAAGCTGGCAGCGTTGCTTAAATAACAGGGCATTGCCGCGATGCACGGCAAGGATTGAAAGATATATAACCCGTCTATTTATTGACATGACATCATCGGTACGATGGAAGGGGCTGTTGAATCAGGAGACCGGTTTTCAGGTTTGTTTTAAAGACTAGGAAAAGCCTTGGAGCTTTTAGACTTGTCTGGTAGCGGAGGAGGGACTCGAACCCCCGACACGCGGATTATGATTCCGCTGCTCTAACCAGCTGAGCTACTCCGCCAAAGTAAAGTCAATATAGCGTTCTCCTTTTCTGGTGTCAAAGAAGATTTGATAATTTTTGAAGTAAGATACGCTTTTTAGCCTTTGGTTTCCTTATTTATTTTGTTGAGATGAAATGGGAGGAGACCCCGGCCTTAAAGGGCCTTAATGCTGGAAGATGTCAAATTCTTCCCCAGCCGTTAAGTCCATCGTGGCCCGATGGGGCAGAAAAGAAAAACAGGCTTCTGCTAAATTCGTTTGGTTTTCTCGTTCCAAAAGTGCATCAAGCTTGTCTTTGAGCGGATGTAAGTGAAGCACATCTGTTGCGGCGTAGCGCAATTGATCTGGTGTAAGATCTGGCGCGCCCCAGTCTGAGGTTTGCTCTTGTTTTGAGATCTCAATGGCAAGGAGTTCTTTGCACAAATCCTTGAGGCTATGTTTTTCTGTAAACGTCCGGATCAGTTTTGAAGCAATCTTTGTGCAATAAAGAGGAGTTGCCATAATGCCAAGCGAATAAAATAAGATCATGACATCAAAGCGCGCAAAGTGAAAGATTTTGGTCGTTCCTGGATCTGCGAGCAGCTGCTTTAAATTATGTGCTTCTTGATATCTTTTTTGAGGAAACTGGACCAAGTGGCAAATCCCATCCCCAGCGGAAAGCTGAACCAGACATAACCGATCCCGATGGGGCTTCAGCCCCATAGCTTCTGTATCAACCGCAACCAGATTGCCCAAATGAAGCCCATCCGGCAAGTCGTTCTGGTGTAGGTGGATTTTCATCAGCTTTTGGTCCTTTCTCTTGTCAGATCAGTAAATGTGAAGGAAACACCATGAGAGAACATGGTGCCCAGAAGAAGACTCGAACTTCCACGGGCTTTCGCCCACCAGCACCTGAAGCTGGCGCGTCTACCAATTCCGCCATCTGGGCTTATGTTAACGGCAAGACAAGCCTGTCTTTTTGATAAGGGTGTTATCCCTCCTTTGTCAAGAGGTAACTGGCAACAAGCTCTTGCAGCAGCCCCCATAAAACCCGTTTGTCTTCTTCCTGGGACAAGCGGTGCTCCCCAGATTTGACCAGCGTCAAGGTGACATCCTGGCTGGTCACTAACGCTGCTAATTGGTGGGAAGAGGATGCCGGAACGGTCATATCCTTTAAGCCATGAATCAAGCGAATGGGGATAGTGACGGCAATTGGATTGCCCAAAAGAAGATGCTTCCTGCCATCTTCAATCAATTTTTTTGTAATGGTCCATCCGTTCGGGTTATGTTCGGTTGGAACGAGAGTCCATCCTTGGTTCATGAGTTCATCTTGCTGGCTTTGCGTAAATTTTTGCCAGAGGAGGTCTTCCGTAAAATCGGGAGCAGGCGCAATCCCGAGCAAACTGACGATGCGACTTGGGCGACGTAAGGTCACAAGATGCGCTAACCATCCTCCCATGCTCGACCCGACGAGAATTACAGCCCCTTGCGTGATACGGTCAATGATTTGGAGGGAATCATCCAGCCACTGACTGATTGTCCCCTCTTCAAATTGTCCGGAGGACTGGCCATGACCAAAGTAATCAAAGACCAAGAAACCAATACCTTTCTCTTGGCACAAACTTTCCAGGAATAGAACTTTTTCCCCCCTCATATCTGCCCGAAAGCCAGAAAGATAAACTACGGTTGGAAAATCCTGAAGGGGAGGCGTGTAACGATAGGCCAATCGACGGTAGGGATGCGTCGCTTCAAAATAAGCCGGAGAATCGGCCATAGAGACCTCTTTATTTCAAAGGTTTTTCCAGAGTATAGGGCACTCCAGAAGCTCTGGCAATAGAGGCTGTTGACGGCATTCTACCCAATTTAAATTATGGAAGATTTTTTTTACGAGTATGATTCGGGTGGAAAGATTGGAGGGATAATTCTTGCAAGCTGAGGCCTGTCCTTGCCTTTAACCGGGTAAGGTGGGTTTCAACCGTATTTTTGGACATTGAAAGGATAGACCCAATTTCTTTATATGACTTGCCTTCCTGCAAAAGCTGCAAGCAGAAGACCTCGTAAGTCGTTACATAATCTTTGGCACCTGCCCCGATAGGGAACCGGGCTGATCGTTTAGGCAAAAAGAATTTCTTGCGCTTTAGGTCTTGTATGGGTACCAAAGTTTTTATCGGCTTCTTGGTTATATTGTCAATAAGGTGCCGCGCTAAGGTGGGGAAAATTTCCACAAACTTTTGGAGTTCCTTTAAGATATTAAAATAATAGGAAAAAGGCGTTGGGTGGCATTCTGCCATGGCAAAGGTGGTACAATCATAAAAAACCTTTCGCCGATTGATGAACGTAATACCATGGTAAACCCTCTCGTTGTCATTGAGCAAGGGAAGGATGGATGTTTGTTGTTTTAACTCATCCCAAGAATAAATGGGGGATTGACGCGCCTGAAGAGGAATGCTGCGAAAAAATTCTGAAAAATTAGTTTCCAAAAGGTCTTTAAAGAAATCAGGATGGTTCGCAAGCGTTATGATGGAACCATTTTTATAGACCCTTTTAAATTGAAAATAAGAAAAACCTCTCGGACGAAGGAAGGGGCTGCAGATTTTATCAACTTCCCGAGCTGTGCAAGCTAAATTATCCGTATCCATACTATCTATCCATCAGCAGCATCCCCAGTTTTCCAAGGGCATAAAACCCTGAAAATAAAACGGAATTTATCTAACCTTCGCCGTTTGTAGTAAAACTTTTTTGTAAATTTCACCAAAACTCCTCGCTTAAGTTGCTTAACATAAGCTTATGGAATTGTTTGTAGGGGAACATTCACGACGGGGATAAATTTTTGAGGAAAGCAACAGATCTCATCCTTCTTGAGAGTATCCATCAATTAGCATATTATGATATTTGTTATTTTGGATTGGTGCTTAAGCGAGAGCTTTCCTTAATAACGTTCGATGGAAACTTGAAAGACGCTGCAGACGAAGCTCGTCTTTATGCCTCATAACCTTTAGGATGCTCCATGGCAAAAACCATCATCCTCTCCTCCGGTGGAACGGGGGGACATGTCTTCCCAGCCTTAAGCCTGGCCGCTGAACTACACGCCCACGGATACCACGTGGTCATTATGACAGATCACCGAGGCCAGGCCTTTCAACAAGCAGTCGGGGTTATGAAGGTCATATCTCTTCCTGTTTGGCGAGGCAAGGGGTATGCCCGGTTGGGGTCTATTTTGCTGTTCCTTGGCTTAACGGTTAGTTTTTTTGTTGCTCTGGGACATATGCTTCGCTTTCGGCCCCTTGCGGTTATCGGGTTTGGGGGCTACCCTTCCCTTCCAGCCGTATTGGCTGGAAAAGTGATGTGCCTTCCCACGGCGTTGCATGAACAAAATGCGGTTTTAGGACGCGCCAATCGCCTCCTTGCCAGGTTTGTCAAGCGCATTGCTGTTTCTTATCAAAACGTTAAGTTCACGGAAGCTTTTCAGGACAAGGTTATCCTGACAGGGAACCCAGTGCGAAAATCCATTATTGCGGTTCGAGGAACCCCCTATCAGTCACCAGGGCCGGAAGGGCCCTTTCGGGTGTTGATTATTGGTGGGAGCCAAGGTGCCCGGATTTTCTCATCCGTCATTCCCAAGGCTTTGTGCGAATTGCCGCAAGAGCTGCGCCAACGCCTGGTTGTTGACCAGCAATGCCGCAAGGAGCTTTTGTATATAACCACAGAGGCTTATCGGCAGTCTGGTATTTCGGTAGATGTCCGCCCCTTTTTTGAAGATATGGACCGCTATCTGCGGGAAGCGCACCTGGTGATTGGACGAGCAGGCGCCTCTACGATTGCAGAGCTGACAGCGTCAGGGCGTCCCGCAATTTTGGTTCCCTTTGCAGCCGCAGCCGATAACCACCAGCAAGCCAACGCAGCAGTGTTAGGAGAAAGTGGCGCTGCCTTGGTTGTTTTAGAGCGTGATTTTAACGCTGCCAACTTGCAAAAAATCCTGGTCAAGATTATGGGGAAAGATAAAATACTCAAAACCATGGCACAAAAAATGTACAGCTTGGGGCAACCGGATGCCACCGTAAAACTTGCGCAAATGGTCAGAGACTTGCTGTCGGAAGGCCCATGAAAACACCCTCAAAAAAGAGCTGCTAAAGAGGCCTTTATTTTCTTTTCACCTATCTATTACGTAGCACCCTCAAATTTGTTATAGTCACACATGACCTACGACGTTATTAACTTCTGTGAGTTTTACTCGACGCCCCTTGGACAAGCAGCTGGGCATCAGATCCAAAGCTGCATCCGTCAAATCTGGCCTGACCTCACAGGACAAACCATTTTGGGGCTTGGATACCCCTTGCCGTACCTCGACTTTTACCTGAAGCCTTCAGAATGCGTTTTTGCCTTTATGCCAGCCCAGCAAGGGGTTGTCTTATGGCCTGACATCGGCCTTCCCCGCATTGCTTTAACGGAAGAGGGGAGCCTTCCCTTGCCAGACCAGTCTGTTGACCGTATCCTGATGATCCATACGCTGGAGCATACCGAACAGCCGCGCCAGCTTTTGCGCGAAGCCTGGCGCATTTTGACTGGGCAGGGACGCTTACTGATCATTGTCCCGAACCGGCGCAGTATGTGGGCGCATCTTGACAGCACGCCCTTTGGCCATGGCCAGCCCTATACCATGACCCAGATCACGACTTTATTGAAAAGCAACCTGTTTACCCCTGTAGCCACGAAACGGGCCTTGTATATGGTTCCCAGCCAATCCCGGCTTATGATGGCATGCACCCCGTTTCTGGACAAGATTGGTAACCAGGTCTTGCAAAAATTTTCCGGCATTGTGTGCGTGGAGGCCATGAAACAAGTTTACGCCGGCACGCCGATCCGAACGCGCAAACACGCGCCCGCCCCTTCTCTTGTGGGAGTATGAGTCCCTATTCCCTCAGACGGTCAGAAGGGTTCCGGGAGAATGAAGTCAGGCTCGCCTTTCCCTATCCGGAACAAAGATACGGGGCCCAAAGAGACGTTGCCATCCTTGACTTTAAACGGCAATGTAATATCGTGAAGGCCGATTGTTCCCAGAAAATTACTGCTTGCCGTCACAAGTTCCGCCTGGGAGGTGCCAACAACGCCTGCCGTTACCAGCGCCTTCATGATTTTATCAATATTCTTAACCTTAAGAGCCATCTCCCCTTCAACAAGCGGTTTTACCTTAAAAGCCCCCTCGCCGCTGAACCCAAAGGGTACACCATTGGAAAAGGACATTTCTGGCGCGTTGATTTTCAAGGAAAGACGTCGGAAGGCCATTTCATAAAGGAAATTAAAAGAAGCTTGGCTGCCAGAAAAAGCAAGGAGTGGCAACTGCACTTGCATACCTTTCAGCATCAGGTGGGAGACTTCCACCCGTGTGGTGAGATCAGCTATAGTCAAAATCCCTTGCGCCTCTGCGACCTTAACTATTTCGGCTGACTTGATTTTTGTTGCTTCAATATGAGCCAAACGCCAATCGCGCCACCCTTGACGAACAGAGACCGTTTCAACAGTCACGGGCGTGTCGGGCGCATGGACTTGAAAATTTTTCAAAACCAGATGGCTTTGCAACAAGGGCCAGGGAGAGACAGATAGGGATGCCACGGAAACAAAACCTTGCGAGTTGGCAATCTCCCTTTCCAAAACCTTTTTTAGAACCACGTGCTTTCCATAATCAAAACCAATCGCCAGGATAGCGATCGCCAAAGCGCCCTGCATCGCCCATCGCCTCTTCTGCCTTTTCTCGGAAGTTATGAGACCAGCCATGATCTTTTCTTTTACTCTTTGGGTAATTTTGCGCACGCGCCTTCAATACGGGCCACCAATGTTTCCATAAATTCAGCCCGGGAAAGCCCCGGTTCAATGGGGGGAAGGAATTGCCAGGTAATGACGCCTGGGCGCTTGATCAAGCTGCGCCTTCCCCAAAACAGGCCAGAGTTCAAGGCAACAGGGATAACAGGCACATTCAGGTCCCGGTAGAGCGCCGCCACGCCTACCTGATAGTTCCCTGGTTTACCGTGAATGCTTCGCGTGCCTTCCGGGAAAATAACGAGCGGGCGACCCTCGGCCATCACCCGGCGTGCGCCTTGTATCAGGCTTTTCAAAGCGCTGGCGCCCGCGCCCCGGTCAATGGCCACCATGCCCATCCGTTTAAAATACAGGTTAATGATTGGAATCCATGTCAGCTCCCGCTTTAACGCAATGGCAGGGCGGTTGAGCAACAGGTGAAAAATTAGGGTCTCCCAGGCGGATTCGTGCTTACAAGCGATCACACAAGCGCCCGCGGGCAGGTGTTCTATCCCCTCAACACGCCAGGACAGACCGACAATCACTCTTAGCAGTCCCATCGCTACCTTTACCCAGATGCGCCCTGCCCAAAAAATGGCGCCCCGCGGCAATAGCATGAGGGGCAAAAAAACAACCATAATAACAAAAGAAACGATATACAATGACGCATCAAATAAAACTGACCGAATGAACCTTCCCATGGTGAACCCTCTTTTATGATGGGGGAATTGTGGGTCAATCTGCTGGGTTTTGCAATGGTTTAATCACGGCACAACAGCTCCCTTAAACAAAAAAACCCTGCGCCGAAGCGCAGGGTTTCTTTTACTGTTTCTAGGAAAAAAATCCTTAGAACTTGTAGGACAGACCCACTTTACCAGACTGGCTGCGGATCGTTCCAACTTGGGAAAACGCACTTGCACGGCTACCACTTGTCGCCCGAACGCTTGGTCCAAATTCATATGTATATTCAACACGCAAATAAACATTTTTATGAACAGCTGTCTCCAAACCAACGCCTGGCACAAAGGAAAAGCGGTTCTTGGAGCCGCTTCCTGGGTTCGCGTTAGCAAAAGTCAGAGAATCATTCAACGTCCACTTACCCCAGTTGCCACCCAAGCGAACATACATCATCGTATTGGGCGTGAACAAGTAACCGCCGCGCAAAGCAGCATTAAAGTACCCATTGCGCTTTAGAGTTGCTGAACCGGTACCTTGTAACAGAGCTCCTGCCCCTTGTTGACCGAGGGTAGCGTTAATTTTTGAATTTTCAAAAGTATAGCCAACTTCGCCGCCAAAGTAGGTGCAACCGGATACCCAGCCATACCCTGCCATGATACCAATGTTCGCCGCATTGCCACCAACATCTGCAGAACCAGGAACAGCTGTAACAACACCAGCCGCGGTTTGCGTTTGTGCTGTAAATTTACCCGTTGTTGATCCATACCCAGCAGCAGCGCCGAGGTAGAACCCTGTCCCGATGTTCGCGCTGGCGGCACCAGCAGCAACTGTGCTGGCAACGAGAGCTAAAGCTAATTTTTTCATCATTATCTCCTTTAAGTTTCTATTGTTTTAAGATCAGACCTTCTTTGAAGACCCTGATCTTTCCTAACGTTTACACAAGACCAGTTTTACCGATTGGGAGTGCTTGAAGCAACATTTTGTACCCTTTGTCAAGGGAGAAAATTTAAAAGTGTGGCTTGCAGGACACAACAAGACCCAACTCACCGACTTGCCAACCACCCCTCAATCGCTGTTACCACCGCTGAAACATTGGTGTTGCTGCCGCCCGCCTGGGCCAAGTCCGGTCGGCCACCACCACCACTGCCTCCCAAAGCTTCCGCCCCCATACGAACCAGATCTACCGCGCTCACATGGCCCGTCAGGTCGGGGGTCACGCCAACCACAAGGGAAACTTTGCCTTCCATCACGCTGGTTACAACCACAATGCCGGAGCTAACCTGGGCTTTCAGGTCATCAACCAGCGACTTCAAGTCTTTGGCCGGAACATCTGTCAAATGGCGCACGATCAGGGAGACGCCCCCAACTTGCCTTATCTCATTCCCTGGCTCTTTTCCGCCGTCCCCTCCTCTCGTATGAAGGGCGGCCTGGCGGCGTAAGTCGGCCACCTGGATTTTCAGGGACTTCCGTTCAGTCAGCAAGGCCTCGATACGTTCTGGAAGCTCCGCTGGCGTGGTTTTTGCCAGAGCGCTCACGTCCGCAAGGGTTGATTCCATCTCCGTGACATGCGCCAGAGCTGCAAGGCCCGTGAGCGCTTCAATCCGGCGAATGCCCGCGGCCACGCCCGCTTCACTGAGTACTTTAAACATCCCAATATCGCCTGTGCGCTTGACATGCGTTCCCCCGCACAGCTCCACAGAAAAAGCGTTTCCTGCCCCTTCCGGGCTACCCATGGTCAATACCCGCACCCGATCCCCATAGCGTTCCCCAAACAAGGCCATCGCCCCCTGGTTGATCGCTTGCTCTGTATTCATCAGATGCGTTGTTACCTCGTGATTCAGGATAATGTGATGGTTGACCAAACGCTCCACCATCAAAATCTCTTCCCTGCTCAAGGGCTTGGTATGGGTAAAGTCAAACCGCAAGCGATCGGGCGCCACCAGGGAGCCTTTTTGTGTTACATGCTTTCCTAAAATTTGCCGCAGCGCCGCATGAAGCAAATGGGTCGCGGAATGGTTGGCCCGTAACAAGGCCCGCCGCACGCCATCCACCGTCAGTTTCAATATCTCGCCTGGGATAACGGTTCCCTTGATGACCTTCCCCCTATGGATATGCAGGCTTCCCCCTTGCTTCAGAGTATCAAGGACGGTTATCTCAGCCCCGGATGCTGTCACCAGGCAGCCCTGGTCGCCCATCTGCCCGCCGGATTCTGCATAAAACGGCGTCTGGTTCACCAGCAGGTCAATTTCCTGGCCTTGGGCGGACTCACCTACACGCTGGCTATCGACCAAGAGGGCCTGGATGATCCCTTCCGCTTCCAGCGCGTCATAGCCCAAAAATTCCGTCGCCCCAAATTCTTCATGCAAGTCGTACCAGATTTGCGCGTTCTTTGCCTCTCCTGACCCGGACCATGCGGCACGGGCAGCGGCTTTCTGGGCAGCCATGGCGGATTGAAACCCATCCTGGTCAACGGTGCGGTGGGAAGCTTTCAACACATCCTGGGTTAAGTCCAGGGGGAAACCAAAGGTATCATAAAGTTTGAAGGCGACTTCCCCTGGTAATGGTTCCCCTGGCGCAAGGGAAACCGTCGCCTCATTTAACAACCGCATGCCCCGGTCCAGGGTTTGCCGGAACTTCTCTTCTTCCAGCTGTAAATTTTCGACAATCAAGGGTTCTGCACGAACAAGCTCAGGATAGGCCGTTCCCATTAAATTTATCAGCGTTGGCGCCAATCGCCCCATCAGCGGGTCTTTCGCCCCCAAGAGGTGGGCGTGGCGCATGGCCCGGCGCATGATACGCCGCAAGACGTATCCCCGGCCTTCGTTACCCGGCAGGACCCCTTCCGCCAGCAAGAAGGCGCACGCCCGCAAATGGTCGGCAATGACATTGTGGGATTGCCGCCAGGCCGGATCATCAACGCCCGTCAGGTCAATGGATGCCTGGATCAGCGCTTGGAACAGGTCAGTGTCATAATTATTAGGGACGCCTTGCAAGGCAGCGGCGATACGCTCTAACCCCATGCCCGTATCCACAGAAGGCTTGGGCAGGTTAATCCGTCTCCCATCGGCAAGCTGGTCAAATTGCATAAACACCAGGTTCCAGATTTCTGTAAAACGGTCGCCATCTTCATGGGGGCTTCCTGGTGGGCCGCCAAAAACGCTTTCCCCATGGTCAAAGAAAATTTCCGTACAGGGGCCGCAGGGCCCTGTATCCCCCGCCGACCAGAAGTTATCCGTTGTGGCAATAGGAATAATGCGGTCCTCCGAAAGACCTGCAATTTTTTTCCATAATTTCGCCGCTTCAATATCTTCATGGTATACGGTGACGAGCAACCGGTCTTTAGGCAAATGAAAATGATTGGTTACGAGATCCCAAGCAAAGAAGATTGCTTCTTCCTTAAAATAGTCCCCGAAGGAGAAATTCCCCAGCATTTCAAAAAAGGTATGGTGACGGGCCGTGTAACCGACATTTTCCAGGTCGTTATGCTTGCCCCCTGCCCGTAAACATTTCTGCACCGTTGTCGCCCGTGTATAGGGGCGCTTTTCCGCGCCTGTAAAAACATCCTTAAATTGTACCATCCCCGCCGTCGTAAACAGGAGCGTCGGGTCATTTCGGGGAACCAGCGGGGATGAAGGCACAAGCTCATGCCCCTGGTTTTTAAAGAATTGGAGGAAGGTGGACCGGATATCGGTTAAAGTTCGCATCAGAGGACATATATTCCTGTAATTGTTAATAATGATATGCCAGTGGCGTATTTAAAAGGATCAGAGGCGCTATACCTTATGCCCTCACCCGTCGCCCTTCGCTCCGTTGTCGCGAAGCACGCCGACCTCTCCCACAAGGGGAGAGGTATAGCAGCCTTAACGGCTCCTGGTTCCTTCCCCAAAAGAAAGCTACGCTGCATCTTCGATCATAGATTCCGGCCCAGCAATCATCGCTTCAGCAACAACGCCTGTATTTTCCCGGACCGCTTTTTCAATTTGGGCAAATATTTCCGGGTTTTCTTTCAGAAAAGCCCGCGTCGCTTCCCGCCCCTGCCCAATACGCTGGCTGCCGTAAGAATACCAGGAGCCCGCCTTGTCAATAACGCCGGCCTGGACGCCCAGATCAATCAGCTCGCCTGTCTTGGAAATGCCTTCTCCGTACATGATGTCAAAATCAACAACCTTGAACGGCGGGGCCATCTTGTTTTTCACAACTTTAACGCGGGTCTGGTTGCCTGTCACAAGGTCTTTATCCTTAATGGCGCCAATACGACGAATATCGAGACGGATTGAGGCATAGAACTTCAAGGCATTACCACCTGTGGTTGTCTCTGGGTTCCCAAACATAACCCCTATTTTTTGACGGATCTGGTTAATAAAGATGACCATACACCCTGTCTTGGAAATAGACCCGGCTAATTTCCGCAACGCCTGGCTCATAAGCCGTGCCTGTAACCCCATGTGAGAGTCCCCCATATCCCCTTCCAATTCGGCCTTGGGCACAAGGGCTGCAACGCTATCAATAACCAATACGTCAATAGCACCGCTGCGCACTAACGTATCTGCAATCTCCAAGGCTTGTTCGCCCGTATCCGGCTGGGAGATTAACAAATCATCAAGATTAACCCCTAGTTTTCGGGCATAGCCGGGGTCAAGGGCGTGTTCTGCATCGATAAAGGCGCATGTCCCCCCGATTTTTTGGGCTTCTGCAACCACGTGAAGGGTCAGGGTCGTTTTACCGGAAGATTCTGGCCCATAAACCTCAATGATCCGGCCTTTAGGCAAGCCCCCAATGCCAAGAGCAATATCAAGGCCTAAAGAACCCGAAGAAACGACTTCGACCTCAACAGCGTTTTCACGTTGGCCAAGACGCATCACAGACCCTTTCCCAAAGGCCCGTTCAATTTGAGATAAAGCTGCATCCAAAGCTTTTGTTTTATCGCCGCGGGATAAATCGTTTGACATAGGCTCGTCTCCCTTTTTTCTGTTTAGGTTGTTTCTTTAACGCTCAAATTTATTAATTCTGTTCTTTCTGAGTTGTCATCCTAGGGCTGGAGTGCAGCCTAGAGTACCAGAATTAATGTAAATGTACTAGTCTAGTGTTAGCACTTCTTTAACTTTAGATGCTAGGTCTTTTAGCGTAAATGGCTTTGGTAAAAAATGGATTTTTGCATTATGATCCAGGTTTTTGCGAAACGTATCTTCCGTATAGCCGGATATAAAAATGGTCTTTGTTTCTGGATAAAGGTCCCTTACCTTTTTGCTCAAAGTCGGGCCATCCATTTTCGGCATCACAACATCCGTAACCAACAAATCAAAACGTTCCCCATTCTTCAAGGTTTCAAGAGCTGCCTCGCCGCTATCCGCTTCAATAACGCGGTATCCCTTTTCCCGCAATGCCCGCGCGCTGAACATACGCACGGCGTCTTCATCTTCAACGAGCAAAATAGTCCCCCCACCCGTTAAGTCTTTTGAGGATGTTTCTATGGGGGGAGCTGACGCCTCTTCTTCTCCCCCCTCATGGCGGGGCAATAAAATTCTGAAGGTTGTGCCTTCATTCAGGACACTATCAACCAAGACAAACCCCCCGGTTTGCTTCATGATCCCATAGACCATTGAAAGACCGAGGCCCGTTCCTTCCCCCACTTCCTTGGTCGAAAAGAAAGGCTCGAAAATATGCTCCAAATGTTCCGGCGGGATGCCCTGCCCCGTATCCATAACTTCGATCATCACATAATCACCCTTGGCAACCAGATCATGCCCCATGCGCTGCTGCTTCAAGCACTGGTAATTGCTCGTCCGAATGGTCAGGACGCTGGTCATGGCGTCCCGGGCATTGACCGCAAGATTCATAATAACTTGCCCAAGCTGGCTGACATCAACTTTTACAGGCCATAAGTCACGCCCATGGATCATTTTTAACTCAATGCCGGCACCAATAAGACGGCGCAATAGATCAGAGAGCTGATTCAAATGGTCCGTGATGTACACAACCTTTGGTTGCAATGTTTGTTGGCGAGAAAAAGCGAGCAATTGACGGACCAAGTCGGCTGCCCGGTTCGCATTTTGCTGGATCTGCACAACATCTGAATAGGCCGGGTCATTGGGTAAATACCGCTGCAGCAGTAAATCGCAATACCCAATCATCGCGGTCAACAAATTGTTGAAATCATGCGCAATACCGCCCGCCAGTTGGCCAACGGCCTGCATTTTCTGAGACTGGATGAATTGGCGTTCCAGGCGTTTTTGTTCTGAAATATCGAGGAACTGCAACATCAAGACAGGTACGCTCTCTTCTTGCATTAAGTAAGAGACATAAGTCGTGGTATGAATCTTGTCTTCATCAAAACGAATTTCAAAAGGCGAAGGGGGCGTCGTGCGCTCAAAAGCCCGGCGGAGTTTTGTCGTGGTTTCAGACCGGGCAGCGGGATGAATCATTCCAAAAAAGTCCTGGCGTGGCTTAACGTCCCCGATCATTAAGGCAAAAGCGGGGTTGTAATCAATAATTTGGCCTTCCTCCCCAATGATCACGGCTGCGATTGAAGCGTCAGAAAAAGCTTGCTTGAAAATACTTCCGCTCGCGCCACTGGAAAGAAAGCTGTCCGCCCGGCAAAAAAGGAGCGGCTGAGATTTCGCAGTGGTCAGAGCGAGCATCTTGAAGGGAACGGCATGAGGACTGCGCACAGAGATAATGGATTTATGCGCCGCACCCTCTTCGTCTAAAAATGCTTGAAGCGGTTCGCCTAAAACTCCCTCTCGCGGCAAGCCAAGCCATCGGCAAAACGTATGGTTTGCCCCCGTGATGAACCCATTAGGATTTGTATAAACAATCCCAACAGGCGCCCGGTCAACGAAAGATTCAAGAGCCTCATAATTATGCTTCAGTTGGTTGTGGCTGGCAAAATGGGGCGTAATGTCCTGGAGGGCGACCATAAGCCCTTTGCGCCCAAAATATCCGCCGATATCAAGGGGGGCCGTTACGGCCAGCCACCATTTCTGGTCTTGCCCCAAGCCATTTCCGCCTCCTGTGACCACGACTTCCCCACGGGCTTGCCCTTCAACCATGGATTTAAACTGGGCCGCTTCAGGGGTCGGGGCCAGGCGCGTCAAGACTTTTCGCAAAAACTCTTCCTGGTTGGGGTATGTATTGGGATGGGTGGTCCAAATGGATTTGCCAGTATCATCGAAAACAGCCGCTTCAATGGTGGGCGTTAATGTCGAAATACTGGCATGGATAAGCCGCAGCTTTTGTTTGTAAACGGTTTGCTTCTTGTTGGCATACACCCAATAAGCCATGGTTGCAACAGATACAAGCCCAATCATCACAAGGCTGAACCATTCCAGCGTATCTGTCGCGTGAGCACTGAGATAACTGAAAGCCCCACACCAGATGAGCGTTCCTAAAATAACAGCGAGTGACCCTATTTGCGGCAACCTTGGCTCCTCCCCCCATACGAAAGAAAAACGCTCCCCCCCAGGATCATTAAGATAATGAATAATGACCATCCTGTAGGGATTTTATAGATGTCCATCATAACCATTTTCAGGCCAACAAAACACAAGACAAGCGCGACCCCTGATTTGAGATAGGCGAACCGCTCAACCGCGTCCGCCAGAAGAAAATACAGGGAGCGTAAGCCCAAAATAGCAAAAACATTTGATGTGTATACGATAAAAGGATCCAGCGTAATTGCAAAAATTGCCGGGATGGAATCAACCGCGAAAAGGATATCTGAGCCTTCAATCAAGACCAGCGCCACAAACAACGGCGTCGCCTCCCAGCGCCTTGGCGTGTCCTTTGTCCGGCGCCATAACTGCTGTCCCTCTATAGTCGAAGTTAGGGGAATATGGCGCTGTAAAAAAAGGATGAGGGGATGTGTTGCCATGTTAACGGGCTTTTCCGTTCCCCAGACAATCTTGAGACCCGTAAAAATTAAAAAACCACCCAATATATAAAGGAGAGGGTGAAACCAGGAAATCAGGGCAAAGCCGAGCCAGATCATTAAGCCCCGTAAGATGAGCGCGCTCAATATCCCCCAGAACAAAATACGGTGCTGATATTTGAGAGGAATGGAGAGTGCCTGGAAAATCACGGAAAAAATAAAGATATTGTCAAGGCTCAAAGACTTCTCAACAATATAGCCGCTTAAAAATTCCAGCCCCTTGTCAGCCCCCATCACCCCAAATAAAATCGCTCCAAACCCTAAAGCCAAAACAACCCAGCCCAAGGACCATGCCAGGGCTTCCCGGGGGGCAGGTTGATGCGCCTTTCTGTGGAATACTTTCAAATCAAGGAAAAGCATTGCAACAACAAAGGCGTTAAACATAACCCAGAAAAAAGGCGTTGTTTCCATGAGCGTTCTTTCACTATCCATGACAGGAACCTGTTAATAAGTTTATCATAGACTTGAATTCAGGCAAGAACCAGAGGGCTTGAAGCCAATGCAAATAACGCCAGAGATTTATATTGACGAGAAAGAGATCAGCGAATCCTTTATCCGCGCCAGCGGGCCGGGTGGACAGAATGTCAACAAGGTGTCAACAGCCGTCCAGCTGCGCTTTGATATTGCCCACTCCTCTTCCCTGCCAGAAGAGGTGCGGATACGCTTGCTGGGTATGGTTCGCAGCCGCCTCACGAAAGAAGGCGTCCTCATCATCACCGCCCAACGGTACCGTAGTCAGGACCAGAACCGCCAGGATGCCCGCCGTCGGCTGGCAGACCTCATTCTCCGCGCAACCTTCTCCCCGACAAAGCGGGTTCCCAGCCAACCAACCCGTGCGTCAAAAGAATCCCGCCTCTCCAACAAAGCCCGCCGCAGCCGCTTGAAACGAGGGCGCCAGAATGTGGGCGAGGATGAGGAGTAAAGACTTCACTGCAAATCAAGAGCCAAAGAACAGGCGTGACTTTAAGAACCCCATCCATTCCTTATTGTATTTTTCTAGCCTCTTCCCCTCTTTCCTTCTTTAACCTCTTTATTCTTTGATCCCAATTCCCGTCCGCACCAGTCATCCCCTTCATGGCAAAGCTTGCCATGAAGGGGCTATGAGAGTTCCGTATTTTCAGGAGGTTCCCGTCCCGCTTGGTACTCCTTACCCAGGCGAGACAAGAAACTTTCCTTAATCTCAGGAAATCCTTCAGTCGTTTTTTCAAACGACCCTATTTTTATATTCCGCTTTCCACCTCATCTTTTGGAGATATCGGCAGATCGCAGAGACTGATGCGGACAGGAATTGGGACCTGTGTCGGGTTATTCAAGCTAGGGGGCTTTCAAGGGTGTTATGGATGGGCCAAGGGTGGGGGTGTTCCCGGTGAGGATAAAGCTTCTTTAAGGCGGCCATAAAGTTCCT
Source organism: Alphaproteobacteria bacterium (assembly GCA_021323455.1). GTDB lineage: Bacteria > Pseudomonadota > Alphaproteobacteria > Paracaedibacterales > VGCI01 > VGCI01. Next base: position 16,826 of record JAJONN010000008.1, read on the forward strand.
GAGGTTCTCTTCCGCCCCATCCTTGAGACCTCTAATCTTGGAGGGATAGGGACAGGGGTTGCTTTGCTTTTCAACCCTACGTCTGTCCTTCGCTTGGCCTTCTCTCCCCAGAAGAGCAACAGGCCAACGGTTACGGATAAGAGCTTGCCAGTAAATGATGTGAAGGCGTTTCAAAATGGCATCTTTGATTGTAGAGCGCATCAGTATTCTCCTTTGATTACCAAACATTAAGTTATCAGGGGAGTTTTACCGATTACCGATAGCGTTTGTCAAATTTTCTGATTGCCCATAGGGCATAAGGCGCACCTAATTCATTGATTTGATTATGAATAATAGAAAAAATTATTGCCCATTTTTTCCTTCTAGATTGCTCGATCGAATTATTGATATTGATGTTAATGAAGAAGTTGAGATGCTCCTTCAAACGAGAAGAAATCCTGAAACAACGATGTGCCTCATAAAAAGAGCCCTTAAAAGGCCAGGCAGCCTTTCCCAGTTAAAGAATGCTACTTATTTTTAACGGAAAAAGCAGGCCTTAAAAAAAGTGTAGACAACAAACAATTTCTCTTGTATGAATGATGTACAATAATCAAAAGTACAGGAGAGAAGGATATGCTTGCACCATTCCGTCACAAAAACAGCCGTGAATTAAAACCGTTCCCTTCTACTTGCTTACCAAGTGCTAATGATTTGGACACATTTCGGTTTCCAAAAAACACAGGGAAACCTACGAGTGATCCAAATTGCCTGGCATTTGGTTCTTTCAAGCTTACAAATCTCGATTCACCATACTTTGAATCTTCTGTATCGGCGGGTTATCCTTCATGGGTAGATGATCCCTTTAAGCGGCATTTAAATTTAAGCAGTTACTTAATGAAACATCCTAAAACAACGTATTATTTTAAAGTAATGGGCTATTCAATGGTTGATGCCGGCATCAACCATAAGGACTTATTGGTTGTGGATACAGCCCTGCACCCCAAGCACAGGGATATTATCATTGCTGTTCTCAATGGTGAATTTATGGTGAAACGTTTCTATTTGGAAGGATTTCAAGTGAAATTATTACCAGCCAATCCTGACTATCCAGAAGTTACCGTGACCAAGGAGATGAACTTTTTCGTCCATGGTGTTGTGACAACCGTTATCCGTACTTTTAATCCCCTTTCTTAGGGTGTGTCATCAATCATCGCCTTTTGGACTGCAAATGGTGGTTTTCTACCCTTCCGTTTCTCAAATACTCTTTGGTATTCTGCGATACGGTTCTCGAAACCGCCATTTTAGCTTCGCTGACCTTCGGTTTGCCAAAAAATCCTTCAATTGATGGGGTGCCCTAGATAATCATTTTTAGACGGATATAAAAAAGCGGGAGGACCATCCACAACAAATTCGTAGACAGGCAAAAAGTTTTCTGCCTATGTTTTGCGTACAGTATTCTAAATGCTAAAAGAATAAATTGTATAGGGCTGGAGTTGAAAATGGGAAGAGGCGGAGCGCGGCCTGGTGCAGGACGCAAAATAAATTCGGGACCGTTTGGCGAAAAAACTGTTGCAAAAAGAATTCCTTTATCTTTAGTCAAGGATATAGAGAACTTTATTCATACCACCCAACAACGTGGCTCAATGCCAGGGAATTTTAATTTGCCTCTTTTTGAGAGCCGTGTCTCAGCAGGCCTCCCCTTACCAGCGGATGACCATGTAGAAGCATCTCTTGATTTAAACCAGCATTTAATTAAGCACCCTTCAGCAACTTTTCTTGTGAGGGCTTCGGGTGAGTCCATGGTGAATGCAGGAATCAACGATAATGATCTTTTGGTTGTTGACCGCTCCCTGGAACCAAAGCACCAGGATATCGTTATTGCTGCTTTAAATGGAGAACTGACCGTAAAGCGGCTGCATTTAGAGGGTCAAAAAATTACCCTACAACCTGAAAACCCTGATTATCCCATGATTGAGGTAACGGAAGAAATGGCATTTCTTATTTGGGGCGTCGTGACTGCCGTGGTTCATCAATATAAACTAAAGCCCTGACCCAGCCTGATTTGCAGAAGAAGCCTATGGCTACACCTCCCTGTATAACCGAGTTATGGATGATGAAAGAAAATATCATAAGAAATAGATGGTTTTGAGGGTTTGAGCTGATAAGCGATAAGGGTAGAAACGAGATGTACGAGCATATTGAAGGGAGACCGATATCTCGTATGCTCAAGCTGAAGTTTGTTTTTTAAATAATCAAACACCGTCTCAATTAAGGAACGCTTGCGCAACAGGATTTTCCCAATCCAGTCTATGAGGATGTTTTTCATAGATTTTTTAATTCCTGTTACCAACTTCAACCCTCTTCATAAAGCTTTAAGAAAAGCTCTTCAGAAATAGACCCTTTATCTCCAAACAACAATCCGGTAAGACCCTGTGTCATTTGAGGAATAACTTTACGATCATCTCTAATATCCATTATTCACAGATAATACCATTTATAAGAAGTAAATTTACTTTTAAGATTTTGTGTGAGAAATAAGAGAGTATTAACAATAGGATGTTAATACTCTCATTTGAAAACTTAGCTAAGTGTTCTCTATTGTTAGAAAAATTGATCTTAATGGCTGTTTAGCAGCCGTTGAGAAGATCTAGAAACCAGGGATTGTATTTCATGATCAACCAGCTTTTTTCAATAATTGATCAGAATTAACACGATTATTTTCATAAGAAATCAAAAGATTATCAAACATACTATGGAACCCATCATAAACTCTATTAACCATCGCTAGGACACTTTCACGTTCTTGAGAAGAGAGATCAATAGAAAAAAGGTGTCTATTAAGAGCTTCTTCAAAAACTGCATGGTTTTTTTCCACTTCTAAATGTGTATGAGAAAAATATTTTAATTTAGATGAATAACCATTATTTTTAACAAACTGGGCTACATTTTCAAAGAAAATATGTCCGGTAGATTCTAGAACTAATATTAAAGCAACCTTCTGCGGATCAGAAGGAGTAAAAACTTCTGACAATATACCATAAGTAATTTCTCTAATATTTCTATTTTCATCACTATAAATCCAAGCAACATCGAACTTGTGATTTCTATAAATGTAATCTAAATCTTCTAGAAACCATTTATCATGTCCTCTATCTTCCATTTTATGATGATTTGCGATCCTACGGAGCGTTTGAGAAGAAACACGTGAGGGAATCATATGAAGGATATCTTGGAAAGTCATTACCCAGAACATTAAGTTCGGTATAAATACCATTCCTTTATGAAAATCTTTTTCTTCTTCTAGCTTGCTAAAAAATTGATGTAACTTAAATTCTAATTGTTTTTTTAATACATGGGCTTCTATAATTTTCATTCTTTCCTCTATTAGAATTAGAACAGTCTTAATCTATAAAAAATAACAATATATTTTAGTAAAATATAATTATTAAGAATTTAAAATTTTATTTAAATTTTATGATGAAGTCAATAACTCATTTGCATCCGTGTTATTTTGTCGCAAGCTATCAACCTAGAAAAGTAGGCTAGGGAGAATGTAGATGAATCAATCATCGCCGTTCCATGTCATAGAGTGTTCTTGTAATGCGCATCACCCGCCCACAATGATGGTCACGCTATTGCTCGCTGGGGACTAAGGCAAAGACGATATACCCCTCGTCGGCTCCCTCAGACCTTTCTCCTTGTGAAAAGAAATAAACTGACAAAATTCCAGAAATTAAAATTAAAAAAAGGTAAAGTTGTTTCAAAATCATTTTTATGATATATATAACCCAGCCTTAAAAGCGGGGATTCTCCCTTGCAGCCATTCAGTTGATTGGTCAAAAATTAAGGCAGATTTCATCAGGTTTTTTACACTAACAATTTAATAAGGAGATAACACATGAAAAAACTCGTGCAATGGGTTTTGTCTGCCTTTTTAGGCATTGCGCCCGCGCTGGGGGCGGACTGGGCGGACGATCCATTCTTAAACCAGCCAGGTTTTACCTACCAGATTGCAGGCGTTTTTGAGGATGAGGTTGAAGGCAAAATGAAGCTTTCTGCAAGTGTAAAAGCGACTTCACCAGCTAATGAAATTACGAGAAGGCGTATTCCAGCTGCCTTTACACCAACGGGTTGGCATCATTCTGATCCGCTTCTATCCTCTACAAGACAAGGCATAGCTTATATTCTTTGTAACGATGAAAAAATTGAAAAACCCTATGAAAAAGCTGAACGACATCCCTATGAGCTGTTGCAAGAGTCAATCGTAAACCTTATGGGAGGTGTGTCCACCCCGGATGAAGCATTACCTTTGGGAGTAAAAATAAGTGTGGCAACACAAAAAGAGTTCAAGCGCCCGGGTGGTTCCATTTATAAGTTATTAAGTGAGCACGCTGACGCTGTAACAGTAGCTATGCTTGTCGGGGGAGATGAGGATGAAAAAATACCGCAAGAAGTCCTTCTGGATTTACCATCAGGTACAGTGCTAAATGTATTTAAGGATATAGACTGTGGCGCAGGTGCGGCTGAAAGAAGGTTTATTTATCAACTGCTTATAAAAGAAAATTCTGTAGCTAAAGGTACGATCTACCAATGCTTTCAGGAAGGGGAGGAATGGCAACAACGAGGTCTTAACCGCTATAGGCAACTTCGCCATTGGTGGAAACATTTTAATGGTATTGAGGTTACACGCGCGGCCTACCGGGTAGTAGGCGGAATAGAAACCCCTGTCCTTGGCCTTAGCAAAAGTGAACTCCAGCTCTCTACACTAAAGACAGAGGGGGGACGTGAAAACCATGCTGAATGCCCTGCCCCTTATGGGAGAAACCTGCCCCCTAATAGCAGAATCGTCGGATAATTGTGAGTTATATTTACCTTTAGTCGCCCAACATACTCTCTGTAGGCGGCTAAAGGTTCCTCTTATTTTTCCTAAAAAATCTAAAAAATCGCATATGCCAGCACGCCCCCGACAAGAATGGTCCAGGAGATAAGCCAGGTAAACCATTTTGTAGCGGGCATCAAGTTATCATTAGCAGAAGCCTGGATGATTTGAAAAATCATGCCCCGCGTTGGGTCAGGCATATTTCCGGGGTGGCCGGATATGGCATTGCGTAGCCTGTTCCGATTTATTTTCATCATGTCTTCTCCTCCAGACGTTTTTCCATAGGGATAAAATCCCGGTACCCTTGTCCAACATACAACTGACGGGGGCGACCGATCTTTTGCATCGGATCCGCCATCATTTCTTTCCATTGAGAAATCCACCCCACGGTACGGGCAATCGCAAACAGCACCGTGAACATGGAAACCGGAATACCCATGGCTCTAAAGATAATACCGGAATAAAAGTCCACATTAGGGTAGAGCTTTTTCTCAATAAAATAGTCATCCGCCAGGGCCACCCGTTCCAGCTCCATCGCCAACTGAAGGGTTGGGTTGTCCTTCATCCCGGACTCCCCCATAATTTCATGGCACGTTTCCCGCAAAACAAAGGCGCGGGGGTCATAATTTTTATAAACCCGATGCCCAAACCCCATCAGACGGAAGGGATCCTCCTTGTCTTTGGCGCGCTTGATAAATTCCGGGATGCGCCCTACGTGGCCAATTTCTGTGAGCATCCCCAGCACAGCCTCGTTCGCCCCCCCGTGGGCCGGGCCCCACAAGGCAGCAATGCCCGCTGCAATACAGGCAAAGGGGTTAGCGCCACTAGATCCTGCCAGGCGGATGGTAGATGTTGAAGCATTTTGTTCATGGTCGGCATGTAAAATGAGGATGCGGTCGATCGCCTTTGCCCACACTGGGTTAATGTCATAAGGCGCCGTTGGTGTTGAAAACAGCATGTTGAGCATATTTTCAGCATAGGAAAGATGACTTTGTGGATAGACGAATGGCTGGCCAATGGAATATTTATAAGCCATTCCTGCCAGGGTTGGCATCTTCGCAATGAGGCGCAAAGCAGCAATCTGGCGTTGGGCGGTGTCGTGGATATCCAGGCTGTCATGATAAAATGAGGATAATGCCCCTACAACACCCACCATGATCGCCATGGGGTGGGCATCCCGCCGGAACCCCCGGTAAAAGGCGCTGATCTGCTCATGAACCAGTGTATGCTTATGAACAGATTGAACAAACTCGCCTTTTTGCGAGGATGTCGGCAATTCTCCATAAAGGAGAAGATAGGCGACTTCCATAAAGTCGCTTTTTTCAGCCAATTGCTGGATGGGATACCCACGGTACAGCAAGATGCCTTTATCCCCGTCAATATACGTAATCTCGGAACGGCAACTGGCTGTTGACGTAAAGCCAGGGTCAAACGTAAACAGACCTGTTTCCCGGTACAACCCTTGCAGGTCTAAAACACCTGGTCCGTCCGTGCCAAAATAAACAGGGAGGTCTATTGTTTTTCCTTGGTAGCTCAATTGAGCAACGTGCGGGGCTTGAGGTGCCACCATTGTCATTCTTTCTCCCCTTATGTTTGGTTCTTAAGAATAGCCCAGAAGAGCTGTTTACGGGCTTAAAGAATATTGCATGATTTGCCCTATCTTTAACTTTACCCCCCAAAGGTAAAGGAATCAATAACGCGGGGGTAAATAGAGTTTGTTTAATACCTCTCACTCAAAATCTTCCTGGAGCGCTTTTCGCACAGACTCTGCCATCACTGTTTTGAGCGGAAAACGAGGATGGGTCACTTCCACAATAACATCTTGATGAGGTTTTGAAAAATCAACAATTTGCTCCTTCGTAAATGTCCAATGCACAAAATGGATGGCCGACGTCTTGCCTGATTCTGTCGTCCGGTTGGGGTCGCCTTCCGGTATGGCCGTAACGGTATGGCCGGCAAAACGGAAACATAAATGGCGCTCAATGCCACCCAGCATCCCCAAGACTTGCGCCCTGCGGGAAGGATCGTCAATTTCAATCATAAAGGTAGCCACCAAGCCTTGCCCTTGAGGCAGAAGCGGGTTATATGCCAAAAGCTCGTCTTCAATTTGCGCCTCTCCTCCTTTTTCGATATAAAGCATTTCCTGAATTTGCCACCAAAGGGTGTCAAAGTTTTCAAAGAAAAGAGTGGCTTCTGACCCCAGAGGAACCCGACGGTTTTTTTTAAGGGCGATTGTCTCCTGGCGCTTTTGCGCACGGATTTTGGTAAACTCCTCAAGGGAAAGAAGGTCTTCTTTGGTCAGTTCTTTTTTCATTTTTTTCTCCTTCACTTCATAGGCCATAGGCGCGGGCAAAAATTTCGATGGGATGCGCTTCTTCAACAACAGCCTTCCCATCTAATTTTTCCACCCCTTGGCGGATGTGCGTAGCGGCCAACGGGCATTCCGACAGAATGAGGCGATTTTGCGTTTTGAGGGCCTGTTGCGCCACAGGCTTTCCAACTTTTAAGGCAACATCAAAGTTTTCAACCATAACACCCCAGGCACCCCCATGGCCTGAACAGCGCTCAATCACATGCAAGTCAATATCCGGGATGAGCCGAAGCAGCTCCGCTGCTTTCTGGCCTATATTTTGCGCGCGCGCATGACAAGCAATGTGAACCGTTACGCCTTCGGTAAGCGGCTCGATGCCGGAAGCCAAACCTGGGTCTTTGGAAAGGGCAACCAGGTATTCCGCAATATCGCGCGTGGCACTGCTCAAGAGGCGGACATTTTCATCATCGGAAACAATCAACGGCCATTCGGATTTCAGCATCAAGGCGCACGAAGGGACAAGGGCGATAACCTCATACCCCTGGTCAATCCAGGGACGGAATGTTGCCGCAACCTCGCGTGTTCCAGCAAGGGCATCCCGCAGCATCGTGGGTAAACAACTTCCGTTTCAACCCCGTTATGCGCCAAGACCTTGCGCGTCGCCAACCCGATTTTTGGGTCATTATAATTTCCATAACAGGTGGCATAAATAACGGCTTTGCGCCCATAGGCTGCGGCTGCCTCGTTCAAAGGCAAGGGATCGCGCGTCTGGCGCACGAGCGTTTTTGGTTGAAACCGGGGAAGTACTGCGTCCCGATGGATCCCGACTGTTTTTTCCATCACCGGGCGGGTTAGCGTATTACCCTCTTTTGTCGCCCAATTTGCCAAGGGAGCAGCAAGCTTCCCCAAGGATCCTGTCACAAGGCTCCCCGCCGTATCTGTTTTGGCCAACATCTTGCGCAAAGGCGCAACTTTGCCGTCCGAGAATTCCTGCGCTCGATACCGCAGCATTAAATGGGGGAAATCGACATTAAATTCATGAGGCGGGATATAAGGACACTTGGACATATAGCACAAGTCGCATAACGTGCAAGCTTCAACAACAGGCGCAAAATCAGCACTTTTAACAGAGTCCAATTCGCCCGTCGGAGCCTCATCAACCAAATCAAACAAGCGGGGGAAGGTATCACATAAATTAAAGCAACGGCGGCATCCATGGCAAATGTCAAAGACACGCCGCATTTCTTCGTCAAGTTTTTCTGGATCTAAGTAGTCAGGGTGGCTCCAATCAATAGCGTGACGCATCTCTTGTGGAGCCTCCCCTAAAAAGCCTGTTAGCTCATTGTCTCCAACGCCCTTTGGAAGCGGCCTGCATGGGAACGTTCTGCCTTGCTCAAGGTTTCAAACCAATCGGCAATTTCTTCAAACCCTTCTTCCCGGGCCGTGCGGGCCATGCCTGGGTACATATCGGTATATTCATGGGTTTCCCCTGCAATCGCTGCCTTCAGGTTTAGGGAAGTTCCCCCTATAGGCAAGCCTGTCGCCGGGTCACCGACGGTTTCCAGGAATTCCAGATGGCCATGGGCGTGCCCTGTTTCCCCTTCCGCTGTCGAGCGGAAAACGCTTGCCACGTCATTGTAACCTTCAACATCCGCTTTTTGAGCAAAATAGAGATAACGACGGTTGGCTTGAGATTCGCCGGCAAAGGCATCCTTCAAATTTTGTTCTGTCTTGCTTCCTTTTAAAGACACGGTTTTCCTCCCTTTATGAGTCCCTTATTCACTATTATCTAAATGACCGGCGGGCGTCAAGAAAATTAGAAGCATCCATTTTTAACAAAATTATTTGCGAGCCGGTGAAGCATACCTAATTTTAAAACCGCATGTTAAATGACATTTCGCGAACAAACCGAGAAACAGGAATAATAGGGCTGTCGCTTTGTAACTCTAAGAAGCGACCTAAATAGGTTCAACTTTTACCCATAGGGATGAAATTTAAATTTAAGCAATAATATCCGGAACCAATAAAGCATCAATTTTTTGGATTTGTTCTTTGACGAGGACTTTACGCTTTCTTAAGCGGTGGGCCTGGATTTCATTTGCCAAGCCTTGCGAAGACAGTTGTGTAATCTCTTCCGTGAGTTGGCGATCTTCTTTTTTGAGCTTATCCAACTTGTGCTGTAACTCTACAACCATACTTGGCTCTAGCGGCATTATTTCTTTATACTCACGTTGTTTTACTATAACCCCCTTGCTCTACCGACTGAGCTATCTGGGCATTGCGTTTACACATCAAGCCTCTCACATATAAAAAATCTAGCGGGATATGTCTAGATAAAAATGGCAAAACAGTGGAAATCGTGAAATTAATCATGACTTCCGGTCTCGCACCCAGCGAAGGCAAGCTTCCTGATCTGGTTGAAAATTTTGGTCAATCCACCATTCTTCGCATCGCTTCAGGAGCGACCCGAGCTTTAGACCCGGCTTCAGTCCTATCTCCACAAGGTCTTTCCCTTTGATTGGAAAGGAAGGACGTTGCCAGCCCGCTGAAATTTTGAAAGCTTCGCCCAGAAGGGAAGGCGTCGAACTGAGGGGACGCACGGCAAGACTCAGCATTGTCAAATCTTCAAAAAGGCGAACGCCATCGTGATATAGATTTCGATAGATGGTCTTCTCTGAGCTGGGGTAGTCGTCAAGACGGTCGTGACAATCCTGAAGGTATTGTTTTTGCGCCCACGAAAGCCGCAAGGCTTTTGCCAGCCCCTCACTATCAAGTTGAGGCCATGAAAGGGCAGCCAGGCGGCACAGGACATTGGGCACCTTTTCAAAGGGGAGCAAGCCCTCAAGGGCCTTAAGGTTAAGGGGATGCGGTAGAATAAAAGAAGTAAGTCCTGTTTTGTCCATGAGGCTGAGGCTTGGCAGCGGCACAGGCGCCGCAAGCAATTTCAGGAACTCATGGCCAATGCGTTCCCGGGACAACCCGCCCAGCCCCTGGCAAAGATCTGCACAGGCTTGCATGGCTTCAGGATTCACAGGGCCGTGGCCATACCACGCAAGGAATCGGAAATAACGCAAGATGCGCAAATAATCTTCCCGAATCCGCTGGTGCGCCGCGCCCACAAAGCGAATGACCCCGGATTTGAGGTCTGTCAGCCCCTCAACATAATCCAGAACCGTTCCATCCCTTTCGGCGTATAAGGCATTAATGGTAAAGTCCCGCCGCAATGCATCTGCTTCCCAGCTCATTCCATAGACAACACGGGCGTGGCGCCCGTCTGTCTCCCAGTCTTCCCGAAGGGACGTTATTTGAAATGCCTGGCCTTCCATAACCGCTGTGACCGTCCCAAAGTCATAGCCCGTCGGAATCGATTTAATCCCCTTTTTTGTTAATAAATCCATAACCTTATCTGGAGGCATGGGAACGGCCATGTCAATGTCATGGGCCGCCTTGCCGAGAACAGCGTCCCGGACGCACCCCCCGACGAAACGCGCAAGCACATCCTGATCCGCAAAAACCTGGATAAGTTGTTGCGCTTCTTTATCCCCCATCAGGGGAAAGTTTTCTAGATTTAGCTTCATGACTCATAGTATATACCCTTTCTCGACAAAAAAGCAGATTTTTGAACCCTCTTAACAACCACGCTACTGTGGTCATACACAAAAGTCATGTTGTGTTCATACACAAAAGTCATGTTATACTCATACGCAAAAGTCATGTTATATGAACACATAAACTTTGAGTGGGGAGAGGACGATGGCAACCCAAGGCGAAAAGCTGGCAACGTCCCGTAAAATTCTTGCAGATCTCATCCGAGGGTCCAACCGAACGGTTTTTCGATCCACAGAATTTTCCCGCGTCCATAGGGAGCGGTTAGGACAGGCTGGCTTCCTTATTGAAATCATCAAGGGATGGCTGCTGGTTGCTGACCCAACAAAACGAGCTGGGGAAAGCACCCTATGGTATGCCAATTTCTGGAATTTCCTCTCTGTTTTTTTAGAAGAGCGGTTTGGAAGCGCCTATTGCTTGTCTGCCGAAAGCTCCCTTGCCTTGCATGTTGGCTCCCCAACCATTCCCACTCAGGTAACGGCCATAACAGAGAGGCCATCAGGCCAAACGGTTGGGCTTCCATTTAGCACGTCCCTTTTCCTCTACCAGGATGCAAAAAATCTTCCCCAGGTGCGAGAGATCAAAAATGGCCTTCAGGCAATGGCGCTACCTGAAGCCATCTGTCGGTTAACGAAAACCTTTTTTGCGCAGCATCCTGTTGAAGCCGGGGTTGCCTTGTCGCTTGTTTCTGACCCAGGGCAACTCCTTCATTTTCTTCTTCTGCACGGCCAAACAACAATGGCTGGATATCTGGTGGGCGCCTATCGCCATATGGGTCGCCCGGATGTAGCCCAAAGGATCCTTGAGTCGATGACAGCTGCTGGCCACAAAATTATTGTTGAAAACCCTTTTACAAAACCCGTTGCCTCCCTTCCGGCGCGCTCGGCTTCTCCCCATGCAAACCGCCTTCAAGCTCTTTGGTTTCATTACCGTTTGGTTTCATTACCGTAAAGCCGTATTGAATGCTTTTCCTGCCGCTCCCGGACTTCCTCATCATTCCAAGACCTATCTGTCAGCCGTTGACGGGCATTATGTGAAAGATGCTTATAACTCCCTGTCCATTGAAGGTTATCAAGTGTCGCCAACATTGATTGAAAAGGTCTATCAGGGCGCATGGGATCCTGTCGAGAACCCGGGCGACGCTTCCCAGAGAGACGCCCTTGCCGCCAAAGGGTACCACCTTGCCTTTGAGGCCGTCCGCACCAGCCTTTAAAAGAAGACCTTCCGCGATGGTATAGGTCCCTGTTCTCTCCTTCTGTGCAAGCAGGGATCCTTCAAGACTACCACCTGGCTGGATACCGCTCACATCAAGTCTATATCCAAAATTCACGGCATGTTCCGTTTCCCCAAAATGCGTTATTGGACAGCATGGATATGTTATTTGACCTCCTTGAGCGAGAAGAAAGTCCAGCCGTTCGCGCTGTTCTGGGTCATTTTTTCTTTGTCCACATCCATCCTTACAGCGATGGTAATGGCCGTCTTGGCCGTTTCCTGATGAATGTTATGATGGCGTCCGGGGGATATCCGTGGACGATCATACCTGTTGCCAGACGTGCAGAATATATGAACGCGCTGGAGCAAGCGTCATGCGAAGATAATATTTTTGATTTTGTGGATTTTATAAAATCGTTGGGGTTTGAGTAAGGAGAGAGACTGGATTTTTTATTTTGCAAAAATACATGAATCCCGGGTGCTAAGGTTTTGTAGCGTTTTATTGATACGAAAACGAACACACCCTAAGACCCGGGATGGTACGGATGGGACTATTTATAATGTGGAAAAATCTAAGCGTATCTTTTTCAGCTCTAGTCTTGTTGCTCTTCCGCCTTCCCTTCGTCTACTTTTTCAACCTTGTTCATTATATCCTCAGGACTTTGAAAAAAATCGCGCAAAGGAAGAAGATCCAAACCCGCTAATACACCGTCAATGTTTTCAACTTTACCACTTACAAACTCCTGAGGATCTATCCTTTGTACTTGCTTAGCGTCCCAAAAGCTTCCACCATAACGCACCTTGCAGTTTTGTCCTGTATGAACGATAGCCAACAAGTTTTTAAGAGCAGCTTGCTGCTCAGGCGCACACTCCTGATTTCCCTGGTCAATAAATGCGACTTCGAGAGAGCGGCTATTCCATATCCCTGCCATTTGGCCCTTTTCATTCCTTAACAAATTGGCATGAATGAGAATAGTGCCATCTTGCGCTATAATCGCGTGGGAAGAAAAACCGTTGGGCGTCCAAAAATCATCAAGGAAATCAGGTTGGCCTGAACGTGTCAGGATGAGCGTATTAACGTGATAACCAGCTGCAAAAAGAGGGCGGTAGGCCGCATAATCTCTCTCACTACCATTTTGCCTTGGCGCGCCTGGAAACCCGGTAATGTCATAAATAAGTTGCCCCTCTGAAGAGTGAAGGGAAGGCTCTACATGCCAATAGCCGGATACACGTTCAAAGCCCGGCATCGTATTCATACGCAAAGCCTGCGGACGTTCCTCACCACCTTGCCAAATCTGCGTAAGCTCCGCTTCCTGCGCTCCGAAGCTTTGGGTTATGGTCCCACAAAGAATGAATACGAAAGGAATAATTTTCTTCTTAAGGTTTGTTGCGGTTTCTTTTAATTTTAATTTTTCCGCCCAGTGACTATTTTTTGAAACTCCTGTATTTTTGTTTTTTTGGTCTAAACCTTTCATCATGATAACCTCCTTTGATGATTAAACCCTTAAGCCAGACACGGCTCTCAAGGTAAAACCAATATACCTCTTAACCATTTTTAAGTAAATATGGTTCCTTGCTACAGAAGGTTTTTAAGATAGCGGAAAACGGTGTCTTTTCTTTGTGGCGAAAACTGTTATCGTAAAAACTGTAGGGTGGTAAAAGCTTGTTCATATTTATACCCCCATGGCATGGCGCATGAGGCGCCGCTTCAGAGGGGAGATTTGGTTGACAATCCCCAGGCCCGTATTGCGCAAGAAAGACAAGGCGCTGGATTGGTTAGAAAACAGGCGGACCATACCATCGGTCATCGCCAAAATGGACAGCGTGTCCAACCGGCGGCGGCGCTGGTAATCTTGCAAAAGGGTTTTTGCACCGATATCAAGACCTAATCCCCTAGCTTTCCCTAAAACATTCGCCAGGGTTTGTGCGTCCCGCCATCCCAGGTTCACGCCTTGTCCAGCGACAGGGTGGACGGTGTGCGCTGCATCCCCCACAATGACCAGACGATGGTCAACCGTACCTTTGGTAACCATGGCCCCCAAAGGATAAGACCATCGTTTTCCCGACACCTGGATATCTCCGAAATAAGGGAAGAGTTCTTGAAGCTCCGCTGAAATCGCTGTGTCATCCAGCTCCAGGAGCCGATGGATATCGTCGGGCGCCCCTGTCCACACAATTCCCGAACGATAAGTCCCCGTTGTGGGGCAAGTTCGTAACGGGAGAATGGCAAAAGGTCCCTGAGGCTGAAATATCTCCCAGGCTGATCCCTGGTGCGGTTTTTCATGGGAGACATGGGCAATCAAAGCCATCTGCCTATAATCCCACCGCAGAGTCTTAATGCCCGCTTCATCCCGCGTGGGGGATAGGCGTCCTTCCGCGCCAACCAATAAGGAGGCTTTAAGGATCCTGCCATCGGCCAGATGGACAGCAACACCTTCCGGGTTCCGCTCTGTCCAGGTCACGCTTGCTGGAGCCATCCAAGTCACATAATCCAACGCCTCTTTCGCCCGATGAAAAATTCCTTGCCGCAAAGTGCGGTTTTCCACGATATAACCCATGGGCGCTTCCCCGATATCCCGATGGTCATAATAAACCGCCCACGGTGAACCCTGTTCAAAGACACGGATATCAAGAATCGGCTCTGCCGTATGTTCAACCTTACCCCAAATGCCGAGTTCGTCAAAAATAAGCCTGGATCCATAAGACACAGCGGTTGTCCGGCCGTCTAAATCTGGTTTCAGCAGATCTTGTGAAGGCTCCTGATCAATAACCGCCACAAAAAATCCCTGTTGAGCCAGCGCAATCGCCAATGGTCCGCCTACCAATCCACCGCCAACAACCACAATGTCAACTTTGGAGGGATTTACCATGGTAAGGCCCCTAATTGTTTTAATCCTCGGTCTAAACTCACAAGTGTCTGTTCCTGCTGGGGCGTATCGTCATAAATCCAGACATAAAAGACATATAGGAAAAAGGCAAAATAAGCACGCAACCGAATAGGCCCCCAAAGGCTGCCCTCTTCAACGCCGCATTCTTTCAAAATACGGGCCACCATTTTCATAAGATAGGGACGTAACGCCAACAGCGTCAAAGGCATTGACATCAAGTCACCCCACAAGCGACGTATCGCCTGTCGGTGAACCAGGCAGGCATCCAGGTGGGCCATCACCATATCCGTTAACCGGTCGTGCGGAGAAGTAGATACAGAAAATGCAGGCAAGGCGCTCATCGTTTGGTTGTGAATTTCCTCCATGAGGACCAGAACCATAAAGGATGGATCAGGATAAAGGGACTCCAACTCAAGCACACCTCGTCCTGTTTCTTTTGCCAACCGGTCAATCGTCAAGGCAGCCATGCCCCCTTCACTTGCCAATTTCCAAATTGCCGGTCCCTCATTCATTGGGACAATTCCTGTCCTCTATGAATTGCTGCCTTCACAGCCATGCGCGTCAACTTGGCTAACGCATCTCCCTGGTCAAAGGCGCTTAAAGCTGCCGCCGTCGTGCCGCCCCGGCTCGTAACATGGGCGCGTAAATCTGCCGCGGTGTCGGACGCATGCTCAAGCATGGCCCCTGCCCCTATGGCTGTTTGTCGTGCCAAGGCCATCGCCAAATCTGGCGGCAAACCGCACACCACACCCGCCGCCGCCAAACACTCCACCATCCGAAAAAAATACGCAGGGCCACTGCCAGATACCGCTGTGACCACATCCATCAGGCTCTCCTTATCCAGCCAGATAACCTTCCCGGTAGTTTCAAAGACAGCCTCTCCCAAAGCCCGATGTTCTTCATTTAACGGGCGCTGGGTTGCAAGGGCCGTCATGCCTTGCCCTACGATCACTGGCAGGTTTGGCATTGCCCGAATAATACTCTCTTCTTCTCCCAAAATTGTATGGTAAGTGGACAAGGAGGTCCCTGCCGCAATAGACAAGAATAAACATCCTTGCCCAGAAAACCGCTGATAAAGCGGCAAGGTTTCAGGAAGCATTTGGGGTTTCAGGGCAAAGATGACGGCATCAGGGACATAATCCTCCGGCACTGCCGTTATATTAGGCAAATACTGGGAATGGGAGGGGTCAATCACAACGACGTCAAAAGGAGCGTTTGCGTTTTCCCAGCCTTGTTTCAAGGCCCCACCCATGACGCCGCACCCAACAAGAAGAAATTTAGCCCGTTGCATTTTAGCCTTCCTTTCTCCCTAACCCTAGACAAGCGTCAGCGCTAAGGGCGCTTATAATCAGAACTGACTTCTCAAGCTTCCCCGACAGTATCAATCAAGCCCATTTGCAAGGCATCTTCAGGCGGAACATCATGGGTTAACAAGGTACCAAAGACAGGGTAAAATGTTTCGCATTCCCCAATAATGGTATCCATCAGCTCTTCTATTTGCGGAATTACATCTTTGGATTTATGGCTCTGTAACGGCAGGGCATACCGGAAAACAATCCATTGGTCCTCTACCAAATCAAAGTGTCCCATCCACAACCGACGGTTAACCAGCGTCAATAACTCATAAATACCCGTCGGCAAGGAATCAGGGACTTTTAAATCTAAAAAACAAGCCAAGTAAAGGAGGCGAGACTCCACTTGCCAGCAGAGATGGAATCGATATTCCCCCCAATGGCCGGGAATATCAATGATCAATTCATCGGAATGTAACCTCTCCCAACTCCACAAGGCTTCATCCGCAATTTCCGCTGCGACGCTCAAGGGATCAAAATTTCCTATTTTTTTTGCCGCAATCATCAGCCGGAACTTTTCTTTTCAAACAAAATCTGTACCGCATCATCCCTTATTTTGGGCTTATTTTCAAGCGTTGACATTTTTTGGCAATTTATAGTTGCGTAAAGAGATCAAAGACAATACATTGAGAAAGCCTGTTGGTAAAGCTACGGCAAGCCAGGCTCCCTTAAAATTTGACACCTCATGCACTTTAAATTTTCTCAGTATCTTATCTATGGTGTTGAAAAAACAATAAAGATAGAGGATAAAAGCTACCTATGTTCATAATAGCAGGGTTCATGACCTAACATTGCCCAACATACAAAAACTCACGAAAGCAAATACAACCTGATCATCAGCATAAGGTCATTTCCTTCATAACATTGCGATCAGGTACTACAAAAAAATTATTGAAGAAATAAGCGTTGATACGGCAAGCTTTTTCACAAAAGCCACATATATTTTCTCTTTTTTTTTAAAAGCTTAAAAGAATTTTAACCAATTAGCGATAAATTTAAATGGAAAGCAAAGTTTTTTAAGAGGTGTATTTATGAAGGAAACTTATTTTAGTGGTAAAGGTTGAGTTGGATCGGATGAAAATCCGGGATATTAACAACGTCCAATGTCTTGTCCTCTATAACGTGGGACGAGGACAGGTTACTGTTGGGGAACTTACAAACAGGGGATATTATCTCGGATCCAATGTTTCCTATAATTTGCGCAAAATGGTTCAAAATAACTATTTACTTCAGGAACCAAGCGCCCATGACCGCCGCTCCAGCCATGTAAAGCTCTCAGAAAAAGGCCTAAAGCTGCATGACAAGCTGGATGAATTGTTCACAATGCATGCCAAGGCCCTTGCACGCGAAGGCATAGACGCTGCCAAGGCAGATGAACTCGATGGCATGCTCACCAGTCTTGAAGGCTTCTGGACAAATTTGTTGACTCACGATCTACGACGCTAAGGGAAGCGTAATATAGGAAAAGGAGGAGGCTGCATAGCCTCCTCTTTATTGCTTGGCTCTTGACCCTTGGATTCTCCCCTTGAATTTTTTCACGCTTCAAGGCAGTGTGGAAAAATAACTCTATTCAAGGAGCCAATAAGAAACGATGTCCCTTTTCCTGCCCATCCGCATTCACCCTGAAGGGTGGCGTTTTATTGGTATTTTTGCAACTCTTGCCTTTGCCTTGTTTTTTGTGCTTCAGCCTCTTGGGTGGCTTGCTGTAATCCTAACTGGATGGTGTGCTTATTTCTTTCGTAACCCCAAACGTATTACGCCAACTCAGGAAGGTTTGGTTATCAGCCCCGCCGATGGCATTGTGTGCGCCATCAAAACCATGGTTCCTCCCCCTAGACTTGGCATGGGTGAGACCCCTCGCCTTCGTGTCAGCATTTTCTTGAATGTTTTTGATGTGCATGTGAACCGCTTGCCGATCGGTGGAAAAATTATCAAGTCCATCTACCAGCCTGGGCAATTCTTTAATGCGGCCCTAGATAAAGCCAGTGACCATAATGAACAGCAATCTCTTGTGATTCAATGCGCTGATCAGACTAAGATTGCGGTTGTCCAGATCGCGGGTCTTATCGCGCGTCGGATCGTGTGTAACGTCAAGGAAGGGGATGTTGCTCAAACAGGCGCTGTGTTCGGGTTAATCCGTTTCGGCAGCCGAGTAGATATTTACTTACCCGAAGGTGTGGATCCTCTTATTATTGAAGGACAACGCATGATCGCAGGAGAAACCCCCATCGCTAATTTAAGCATAAAAGAGACGCCCCAGACAGCCATCCCCCAAGGGATTTGCCATTAATGGCTTGGAAAGGGAAAAAGTCTGCTGCTCTCAATAGCAAACCAAAAAAACGCAGCAATCTGAGGACACGATTGCCAGCAAGGCTCGCTAAGCGCCCGCTCCAGGGTTATTCCTTATCTGCGATGCTTCCAAATATCGCCACCGTTCTCGCTCTATGCACGGGGTTAAGCGCCATTCGCTTTGCCTTACAAGAACGATGGGAGTGGTGCGTAACGGCCATTCTGATTGCCGGAATTCTCGATGCAATCGATGGACGGCTGGCCCGTTTTCTGGGGAGCACAAGCCGCTTCGGTGCAGAACTCGACTCCCTGTCAGATTTTATCAGTTTCGGCGTCACCCCCGCTTTGGTCATGTATTTCTTTACCCTTCATCAATGGGGTGGGGTTGGCTGGGCCTTCGTCTTGCTGTTCAGCGTTTGTATGGCCTTGCGCCTTGCGCGTTTTAACACCGGTAGCATCGAGGGGACATCCCCGGCCTGGGCAGCGGCCTATTCTACCGGAATGCCCGCTCCAGCTGCAGCAGCCTTGGCCATAAGCCCTATTGTCTTGTCTTTTGAATGGCCTTGGGCATTTATCATCAGTCCCCTTTTCTGTGGGACAATTTTATTGGCAGTTGCCATTTTGATGATCAGCGCAATGCCGATATATACGTTGAAAAAAGTTCATATTCCCCACAAATTTGTGGTGCCCTTCATGGTGATTATTGTCCTTCTTACCGCCACCTTATTCAGCAAACCATGGTTAATGCTGACGCTTATGGCCATTGGGTATGTAGGCACAATTCCTTTTAGCATTGCGTCCTATCGGAAAACGGCACGGGAGCAAGCATTAGAAATGAAGGCTGAAAAACCTTAGATAACAGACCTTTCAGTGACCTGCTGTACCAGGTTATTTCTCTGTTAAATGGATGACCCCATCCCAATCTTCAGGGGGCGGGTTTTCCTTAAAGTTATTACACCGCTCCAGGTACATTGTGGCCGCGAAGTCATCTCCATAATGGGCTTTGATATCTTCCAATAAACTAATAGCCGCATCCCATCGACGCTCCATATAAAGCTGGAAAGCCTTCGTAAAGAGGTGACAATAGTTGACTTGCATTTCAGAAGGAAGAAGGGCAGGGTCATCTTGAAAAATGCCAACCAATTCATAAATCTTTACCGCTTTGCTTTTCCCTTTAACGGCAACAAGGTCAACAGGGCGAACCAAGCAGTTTTCCTGAACTTCCTGCAAGACTTCCTCGCTGATAATGATATGAGTACGGTACATCTTGTTTGTGCCTTCTAAACGGGCAGCCAGATTGACTGTATCCCCAAGGGCCGTATAGTTCATGCGGTCAGATGACCCCATATTCCCCACAATAACATCTCCCGTATGGATCCCAATTCGCGTTTCAAGGACAGGCTTGCCTTCTATTGCCCATTGGCGGTTCAAACTTGACAGGCGATGCTGGAGGGAAAGTGCTGCCCGACACGCATTCAAAGCTTGATCTTTATCAACAATAGGCGCTCCCCAAAAAGCCATAACCGCATCCCCAATGTACTTATCGATCGTTCCATTTGCTTTCATAATAATTTGGGTCACTTCTTCAAAATATTCCGACAAATGCAGCACGAGCTTTTCAGCAGGGTAATTTTCAGAAACAGTCGTAAAATTCACAACGTCTGAGAACAATAAAGTCACGCGCCGTAACTTGCCCCCAATCTTAACCGTCTGGTTTGTTCTTAGAAGCTTGGCAACCAATACTTTGGGAATAAATTTGGAGAATGCCCTCATACTCATCCGCATGGAGGAAATGGAATTGTTTAAGAGCTGAAGCTCATAAATATCCGTCTTGACTTCTTCATTACTGTCCAGCTCGAAATTTTTAATGCGTGTCGCTTCTTCAGAAAGTAAAATAATGGGACGCGCAATACGCCGGGCGATAAAACCAATTAACCCAATGGAAATGAGAAATATTAAGAAGGTAATGAATAAAATCTTTCGCTGGGTGTCCTTAATGCTCCCAACAAATGTATCGATCGGGACGAGAAGACCAATAGACCACTTTTTCTCAAACGTTTTTGGGAAAAAAGAAAAGCTTGACATATACTCAATGCCATCTTTTTCAAAGGTGAAGTTATCTTTTTGGTCATTTCTAAATTTTTGGTATCCTAAAATAACACGCTTATCGCTGAGTTCATTTAGGTTTATAGCACGAACTTTTTCGCCTTCCGCTTTGACCATCTGGCTTTTATCTGTACTGGCAATGACTTCTTCCTTTTCTGTCAGAATAAAAGCCGCATAATCTTTTGATATACGGGTCTCATTTAGAAATTCTGAAATCGCGCCCATTTCGATATCGACCCCAATGACACCAACAAAGGTCCCTTGCGCATTAATCAGGGGATACCCCGTTGTAATACCCGGCTTCTTTGTAGAACTGAACACATAGACATCGCTCCACTGGGACGCACGGCTTTGGGAAACGCTTACATACCAATCCCGAATCAAGTGGTTATACATCACTTTGGGGATGCTTTCTTGATCAAGAATCTTTCCTTCTGCGTCTTGGTACTCCCAAACTTCAGAAACCTTATCACCTTCCCTGTTAATAAACCGAATGGACGTTGTACTTCCGCCTGGCAGAGAACGAGAGGGGTCTGTCCTGTAAGTTGAGGTTGAATCGAGACTTTTAAGTTGTAAAAATTTTCCATCTTCTGTCCCGATGTAAATAGAAGACAGATAAGGATAGGACCTTAAAATTCCCTCCATAAAAGCAACGAGGGGTTGATTTTCGTTACTAATAGGAGACTTGTCTTTGACAAGATCGGCGCCTAAATGGGTAATAAGCTGCGCTTGATTGAGATAGGATATCACCTTTGCAACAGAGAACTTACTCACATGGGTTAATAGATCTTCAGAGACTTGGATCATCGATTCAGAATTTGAATGGTATGTATACCATGTTGTTGCAATAGTGGTACCAAAGGTAATAAAGAAGAAACTCGCTAAAATATCAACATAGAGCTTTCTGCTTTTCCATGAGAACCGATAATTCTCCATCTTCCTATTCCTTTTTTGGATACCCTTTAAAGAAATGATAGGATAAAAATGTTTTATTTTTCGTTAATCAGGATGAGCCCCTCCGCATCTTAATCATCATTAAGAAAGCATCCGCATGACTCAGCGACCCAAGTTCTCGTATTTCCCAAGCTCTATACTCACCTGGTAACTGGGCTGCTGCTTCTGGGAGCAATAAGATGCACAAATAACGCACCTCTATCTCTTAATGGTTGAGAGATTTACAAAAAACAGGTAAGGTTTGATCCAATAAAAGGGGGCATTTCATGAAACATAAACAATTGTCCACCTGTTTATCGGGCCATTTGCCTGGGTTCAGCCTCATTGAACTCGCCTTGGTTTTAATTGTTATTGGCATTTTGGCTGGGGCTATTTTTAAAGGGCAAGATATCCTGGAAACTGCCAAAATTCATGCTGTTTTGACTGATATTAACCGGATCCGTACAGCGACAGCCCTTTACCACAATACATTCGGCCAATGGCCCGGCAATGACCCCCATGCAAGAGCGCGATTCGGAGAAGACGTGAACAATGGGCAAGGCGATGGAGTCCTTTCAGGCGCCGAAACAACCCAATTTTGGGTTCATCTTGCGAAAGCAGAACATCTACCGGAAGCCAATCCCGTCTCATCAAAGCTGGGAGGCAGCTTTAGCGTTGAAGGAGATCCAGAGACAAAGAAAAATTTCCTAGTTCTCTCAGGACCAAGGAAAGCTGGTGTTTTAACGCCAAAGCAAGCAGCTGCCCTTAAAGCCAAAGCAAGCGATGGTGGCCCTTCAACAGGGCATATCCATGTCACAGAAGGGGCAGACGCCCCCCTGGGAAGCTGCGTTCATGAAGGAACATTTCATTTGGCAACAAAAGCTTCCGTTTGTATTCTAAAGGTGGAATTACACTAAAGGGCGTGGTATTTATAGGGGTATCGTAACTTATCAATAGACCAGAACCCCCTCATGGAAAGAGAAAGGAGAGACAATGTCATCTTTAAATCATACGACAGATGGAAATTTTACGAATGATGTTTTGCAATCAGATGTACCTGTTATTGTTGATTTTTGGGCAGAGTGGTGCGGGCCCTGCCGTATGATTGCGCCCGTTCTCGAAGAAGTGGCTAACGAAATGGGGAGTAAAATCAAGATCTTAAAGCTGAACATTGACGAAAACCCGACGATGCCTGCTCAATTGGGCGTACGCAGCATCCCGACACTAGCTTTATTTAAAAATGGCCAGGCTATTTCGACGAAAGTTGGCTTGCTGACTAAGGGCAAAATCATTGAATGGGCAAGTACGGCCCTTTAGAATCGGCCTTTTTTTCAGGATTAAAGAGCAGCACATGTTTCTTTTGGATCGAGGCCAAGCCTATAATATTAAAAGGATATAAATGGCTTCGATTAAGCTTCTTTTCAGGGGTTTTTTTTGGATCAATATAATCTTAAGTCCGATTCATATTTTTATGATCCTTATTGCTGTATCATCATATCCTGGCCCTGGCGTCTATAGAATTAGCACGCAAGAAGAAATCTCCCGCATATTATTTTCAATTTTCATGACCTTAGGGACTCAAGCGATAAGTTTATTAAGTTTAATAGTCTTCGCAAAATTATGGGACTGTATTTTTTGTAAAATCAACTTATTTTCTATGAATGTAAATTTAAAATCCATAAAAATAAGCGCTTTAATTAACTCTTTAGCTGTTACGATTCTTGGCAACTTGTATATTGACAATCTGTTTGCGTTTAGAAATGGCAATTATGACTTAGTGGTCATGCCTTTTTGGGTCCTAATTGCTTATTACTTCATTTGTTATGCCGTAGGGGCAGTAATACACAAGCCAAAATGGTTAACTTAAAAAAGCCAACTGGCCCTTCTTATTTAAACTCAACCTTCAAAACAGTATAGGCGCGGCTTCCGCCGGGAGCGGTAACTTCAACCATGTCACCAATTGTTTTCCCAATTAGGGCACGGGCCAGAGGTGACGTAATTGACAGCTTTCCCTGACGTATATCAGCCTCATCTCCTCCCACAATTTGGTATATATGATTTTCTGCTGTATCTTCGTCAATCAGCGTGATGGTTGCCCCAAATTTGATATGGGTCCCGGAAAGCTTGGAAACATCAATCACGTCCGCAAGGCTGATCTTTCCTTCGAGTTCAGCGATACGCCCTTCAATAAACCCTTGGCGGTCTTTGGCTGCGTGATATTCTGCATTTTCAGACAAGTCCCCATGTTCACGGGCGTCTGCAATCGCGCGGATAACCGCTGGCCGCTCAACTTGCTTCAGGTGCCGTAATTCTTCCTGAAGTTGAAGGTAGCTCTTTTCCGTCATAGGAATCTTTTTTTCCATAGCCTTGAATCCACTTAAAAAACTATATATCAATTACAAACCCAAAAAATATATCACTCTTTTGGTAATGGCAAGCCCTAACGTTCAAACATTGTTAATCATTCATCATTTATTCTGGGAGAGAAAGGGTGAACAATTGTTAATACCATGACGATAAATGAATTATCTAGATCTTTTTCAGCATCCATCAATGACGTATTAGATTACGCCACGCGGTTTCAAAAACCCTATGGTTTTATTGTTGTTGTGCTGGACCATATGAATGAAGACCAAAATGATATCGCAAACATGACCTCCCAATTATACCCTACCTTGAAAAAAAACGTCCGCGTTACGGATACAGTTTTTCGATTTTCCCAGGATGCCTGGATCATATGGCTTGACGATTGCGATGACCGCCTCCTCCAATGGACGCTCTATACTCTTCAAAGCGTCCTTCATCGCCGCGACACTCAAATACCGAACCATTTGCAAGACACCTTGATGGTTGTCCGCGGATCTTGTTCTCCAACAAACACCCTCAACCAAACGATAAAAGCTTTTGAGCATGAAATTCAGCTGGCAAAAGATTCCTTGCGGCGTCTGAAAATGATGCACTTAACAGCGCTGGGTTCTATAAACGCCCTTTCAGATAATCCCGCCTATTCTGCCTCCTTCATCCACCAAACCATTTTGGATAACCGTTTATTTTTAGCTTTTCAACCCGTTGTGGATAGTACCTCCCGGCAGCTTGGCTATTACGAATGCCTCGCGCGCATTCTGGATCACAACGGGCAGATCTTGCCCGCCGGCGCGTTTATTTCCCAATGCGAGAAAACAGGGCTTATTCCCCTGATTGACCAAAAGGTACAGCAGCTCGCCATCGAAGAATTGATGAATGACCGCCATCTGCAATTGGCCATCAATGTCTCGGCCATTACGGCCATTGATCCTCAATGGTTACGTACACTAAAAGTGCAATTGACAGCGCGTCCTGACTTGCAGGGGCGGCTTATGATTGAATTAACGGAGACATCTGTCTTCCAAAACATTGATGAATCTATTGAGTTTATCACCCAACTCCGTGACCTTGGCTGCCCGGTATCTATTGACGACTTTGGCGCGGGTTATATGTCCCTTACCCACTTAAAGTCTGACCTGGTCCAAACGGTCAAGATAGATGCCCAGTTTGTGAAAGATTTAAAGCCAGGCTCCCATAACATCCCATTTATCCGCGCCATTAAGGCCCTGACACAGCATCAGGGGATAAAATGCGTCGCCGAAGGGGTAGAGGATGCCCAAACCCTAGCCATCCTGGCGCAGGAACACATTGACTACTTGCAAGGGTATTACATCGACAAACCTTCCCATTTCCGAGGATGGACTTAGGAAAAATTTTTATGCAGGAGCTTTGGCGCTGAGATATCTTCTCTTATCCTTGCAGGAGAACCACAGAAAGCAATGAGAAGCAGAAGAGTAATCTCCATAAATTGTCCATCACTATCCAGGGTAACTAAGACGCAAATTCCCTTATCCCCAGATACACGCCGTCTTACCAGAGGCTTGGCAAGACCTGCCTCTTCAGCTAATTTCTCAAAATGTTTGGGGAGTATTTTTTCAGAAGCATATTCACCGCCAATTTTCATGGCCATCTTTTTAGATAGACCTGGGTAATAGGCTGTACTAAGTACATCATAGAGGGGAGCAAGCCTCTTATGGTGTCCTGTTAAAAGCGTTCCTTTGTCATACAAAAGAGAAAAATTTTTCCCATGGGCATCGTGGTTTCCGACAAGGAAATTGAAAATAACAGCATCCAGAAAGCGCTGCAAGTCAATGGCGGGGGCTGTTGACACGTTACGCAATAACTCAAAACACTGTTTTAAGGATGGCCCTTCTTCATTTTGATATTTTTTTTCTGGAACAATACCGAGCGCTTGGCAAAAATCTTCCTGGTGCAAACGTTCAGGATACGATAAGGCTCCGAGAAAGGAAAAAGGTACAGCGCCAGGCAATATTTGTATTTGTTTTCGATCATAGCGCTCTACCAACAAATAATCGATGTCTTCTACGTGTCCTATTTCTACTTTAGCAGATGGTATGCCGATGGCGTTGGCCAGTCTCATACAAAAAGCTTCATTAAAAACAATACCTTCATACTCTTTAATTGCTGGTTTGAGAATATGTGTACTCGGCGCTATACCATGTTGTATGAAAATTTTGTCGTCCCATCGGTGAATAGCAATTTTATCTTGCGCTCCAGCCAATGAAAGGCGCATATCTTTATCTCCTGCCATAAGAGGGCGGCGGGGCAGTTCCCTTAAGATGTTTGCTAATTCCTGGCTGTTTATTGCTTGATAATGGAAATTTGATGTTTGCAATTTTTCCCCTGCCGGGATGAATGTGACAGCCCCAGCACATTCCCCTCCAATGCGCTCCAGCATGGAAAAATCATTTTTGGGGCTAATCCCAAGGTTACGGGCGATAATAATGCGTTTACTTTCCTCTGGTAGGATACCGGCAAAAAACCCTCTGCACTCCTTGTTGTTAAAACGTTCTTTTCTCAAAGGAAGGGAATGGGATAGAGGCATCGCATCCGGGTTTTTAAGCCAACTTTCACTATAATCAAATACCATCTGGCCATGATCGTCCTGGATAAGGTTGCCAATAAAAGCATTATTTAAATAGACGTCCAGTGTTTTTGACATGCGCTATTCCTTATTCATCTCTTGGCTCAGGTGGCAGAGGAGGTGTTAACGTCATACGGATTCCAAGGGTATGCAAAACGGTTAACGCCTTACCGAGTTGGCAAGTGGGTTTCCCTTTTTCTAAATCGATAATAAAACGCAAACCCGTACCAGAGGTAAGCGCCAAGTCCTTCTGTGTTATGCCCAGCTGTTTACGGGTATTGATTATTAATTTACCGATTTCCCCAGGTGTATATTTCATTTTTCCCTACCATGTTACCGCACGGTAATATTATAATGATAAAATCTATAAATCAATCAAAATATTACCGCTCGGGAACGTTAATAGGCAAAAATACTATTGAATAAATGCTAACAAGGGAATGTCCTTGGCAGAATCCAAGGGTTTTTTCAGCATAATATTCACAACGCTACCGTTGGGGCACATCACCATAGGAACAGGTTTTTTACAAAACTTATCTCGAAGTGTTTGCCCAGGCGCAAGGCTCCCCCAAGCAGGTGTCGTGAGAACATACCCAGAATAATAAAACAACCGATCATGGGTATCTTTCAGGACAAATCCCCCCTGCTCTGTCTTATCGACGACATCAAACTTTCCAGGAACGATGATAGCCTCGCCCGTGGGGTTTTTGGCAATAGCCACAAGGAGGAGAAAAGGGGGCGACTGCATCGGCTGAAATTTAAGGGCATCAACAAGCTTTTCGTTCAGGGTAAGGGCTTTATACCTTGGGTCGTTGATGACCGCCGGGCCCGGATAGCTCACATTTCCATGCAAGAACTTAACCTCCAGGCCAAGCGAAGACTTTATCACTTGAACGCCTTGTGGAACCTGATGCGGTAATGCAGAGTTATGGGGAAACACAGGAAATTGATTGACGGGTGAGAGCTCATTGGGAAATTTAGAATTTTGGTTATAGGCAGCATACACCAGGAAGCTCGTGAAGCAAACAATGATGACTGTCACTTTCCTGAAAATTTTCATCGCCTTTCCCGTTCCTAACTGCCCTACGTCTATCTATCTTACCGCACAATTCGATAACAAAATCTGAACAAGCGGGGCTGGAGACGCGTATTTCCAGTTTCTTTTGTTGTTTCACAGATATTTCTAGGTTCTATTCACTTTTGTCATCTCAACCAAATAATAAGCTAGCCTATACCAAATTCTACCTATAGGTGTTTTTTCCGCTTGATTACTTACAAAGAAAAGTGATTTAATCCGTGCATAAAAAGATAGAAAAAAAGAGCTTTAGTAATAGGGATAACAAATATGAGAGCCAGCTTCACCCTCGTAATCATTGCTCTGCTTGTAGCTGGGTGTGCGCGTTCAGGCCTTGAATTTAAAAAGGAGCGCTTAACTGGGGAGGAATACTGCATTACGGAGAGTAAGCTTCTTACAGTAAAAAATAGTGAGTTTGCGGTACTTTCACTAAAATATTCTCATGGCGATTCGGAAGAGAAAGCGCCTATTAAAGCAGATTTATATATCCAACAAAGTGGGCGGGAATATCATATTAATCCCCATGAAACACTCAGATTGTACATCGACGGAACACCCTTTATTCTAACAGTAACCAGTTCTTTTCAAGATGCAGTAGAAGTCCCCCAACATCATTCAATTTTCATACCCACAGAAACTGTAACCTTTGGAAGTATCAAGGAAATTACAATAAGACAATTATTGTTCTTCCTTCCTCAAGATTATCTTTCAAAAATGGTTAATGCTAAAAGAATAATATTTGAAATTTCTTCTTCAAGTACAAATAGCTCTAAAAATTTACAAAAGTATCCTGTGCTTTTAGAGCTTAACCAGGATAGCATATCTACTTTTCAAGAATTCAAAAACAAATGTGTTAACAATTTTCTTAATCAACCAGGAGCGGATTAGTGACCCTATTCAAAAATATTACCTTAATTTCTTTTTGTACAATTGTGTTGGCTGGCTGCGCAACCCAAAAGAATATTGTTTCTTTACCAGATAAAATTCAAAGAGAGATTGGCAGTACAGATGTTTATCTCGAAGAATGCGCGAAAAAGATGAAAGCTGATATTGAAAGTTCAAATCTAAGTACCTATTCAGGCGGTGGCCTTCTCGTTGCTCTGGTTGATTGCGCTGTCATGACCCATCGCGAAAATTGTGCCGATGAAGCATTGGTAGATATCCAAAAAGAGATTCAAGGCTTTAATTTCCAAGAAAAGTTTCAAGACCGTCTAACCCAAAAACTTAAGAACACAAATTGGCTTCACGTGCAACGAGTCAATCATATAACTGGCATTAATGATGAAGCTCACCAAGAAATTTTCAAGAAAGCCAATACGGATTGTATACTCACAAGCAAATTTATATATAAGTTAAACCCTCAATTTAATGTATTGACAGGAACTCTCTTTCTAACTTTATATCCAACCAGCAATAAACTTAAAAAGATAGTCAATACAGAAAACCCTTTAGAAACACCCATATTCAAATTACATATTGCAGCCACTGAAAAATTGGCACAACCAGGAGAAGAAATCCAGGAGAATGCAAAAGTTTGGGCTCAAAATAATGGTTCAAAATTAAAGCAGGCCCTTGAGAATATCCTTAATCAAGTATTTGTTCGTTTAGAGACAATGCTCCGAACGCCTAATCATTTACCAGGAGAGTAAAGCAAAAATTTTATTTTTTAAGAATGAATTCTTGATTTTATTTTTTCTGGCTTTTAGGAAAACACTATTACATTCTTTGCAAACAACATGCGCTCCTTGGCGCTGATCAATAATTCCAGAGGCAATAAAAAGGCTCTTTCGAGAGGTCTATTGTTGTTACTTAGGGGGAATGCTACCGTTATGCTTCCTTTCTAGCTTTTTAACATAAAGTGGATGGAACCGAGATTATGCAGTTGAATTTTTCGCAGATATCCTGATAATCAAGGTTCGAGATTCATTTGAGAGGAGGGATAAGGTATGTTGTTTTTTTTAGACACAGCAGATGTGACTGAAGTTAAGGCGCTGGCTGAAACAGGCATGATAGACGGGATAACAACCAACCCTTCGCTGGCCGCTTCTTCAGGCATCCCTTTTCCTCAGCTCATTGCCCAAATGTGTGCGCTGGTTGAGGGGCCAGTCAGCGCGGAAGTAATGGCACCTGATGCCGCTACCATGGTCACCCAGGGACGTCAACTGGCCAAAATCTCTAAAAACGTCACCATCAAGGTCCCCCTCACTGTTGAAGGATTGAAAGCTTGCCAAACCTTAAGCCATGAAGAAATTATGGTCAATGTAACGTTATGCTTCAGCGCAACACAAGCTCTTCTGGCGGCAAAGGCGGGCGCAGCATTCATCTCTCCTTTTATTGGCCGACTGGATGATATCAGCCAAAGCGGAATGGAACTCATCAAAGATATTCGCCTCATCTATGATACCTATGGATTTGAAACAGCTGTTTTAGCTGCCTCCATCCGCCACCCAATGCATATCGTAGAAGCGGCAAAGGCTGGCGCAGATGCCGCAACAATGCCCCCTAAAGTTTTACGCCAGCTTTATCAGCATCCCTTGACGGATTTGGGCCTTGAGAATTTCCTCAAAGACTGGAATAAGAGCGGCTTGTCAATTTAAAAACCAACAGGTTTTTGCAAAAAAAGGGATTGTTTTCTTGCCGTCATTCATGAACAATAAATTTTAGGTTATTTTTATTGAATGAAGGAGACTGTCGTGATTTGGAAAGAAAAACTCGCCCTTGGATTGTTGGCTACCCTATTCGCAACGTCGGCTATTTTGGCCGAAAATGTAGGAACAGACAAGCCTGAAGCCATCTCATCTCAGGTGAATGATTCAAATCGTCATACAACCAATGAAACACCCTCACAACCATCCGAAGCAAAGGAAGCAGACGTTAAATTAGAAGGACTTTCCGTCGCCATCAAAGGTAACGAAACAGCCGGAAGCATGAACGATGCTCAACTCGAAAAAAAATTAACGGATATTTTGAATAAAAACCCTGACATTATTGTGGCCGCGTTGCAAAAGTTTAATCAAAACCAGCAGCGTGCCCAACAGGAAAAATTAAAAGCTTCTCTGATGAAATATCAAGGCGAGATTTCAAAGGAATCCAGTGCCGTTGTTCTGGGTAAAAAAGATGCCGACGTTAAGCTCGTGGTTTGGTTAGACCCGAACTGCCCTCACTGCCGATCTTTTTCCCAAGCTCTTCAGAAAGCGCACGAAAGTTTCCCTAATGTCGCCATTATTATACGGCATTGGGCTATCCTAGGCAAAGATTCTGAAGAGGTTATCCGAGGCTTATGGGCCATCAAACAGCAAGGGGCAGATCACTTTAACGCTGCCACAAAGGCCATTGCATCCAGTGAAGAACGGTATACGTTCGCCAAATTGCTTTCGTGGGCCAAAGACCGCAAGCTGGATGTTGCAAAAGTTGAAGCCGATTCAGAATCACAGGCAACAAAAGATACGGTTGCCGAAACCAGAAAACTAGCGAATGACATTGGCCTTGAAGGAACGCCAACGAGCTTGTTAATTGACAAAAAGGGCATCCGTCTTGTTGTCCCAACAGACGAAAAGAGCCTGGAAAGCATATTAACGGCGGCCTCCAAGGCATAATCCAAAAAATTATAAGCCCGATAAGCGCCAGGGATCTTCATTCTGATCCCTGGATTCATTTTTGTTTCATCCGAGACCAAGATGGCGTAAAAAGGAGCTATGACAAACCCAATGGTCAAATCTGATGAATTCAGTTAAATTTAACGGGGCATTGAGACTATAGAATCTAGAGGGTTAACGATGGCAACAGGTCAAAAACCATACATCATTGTGTTGGGTAATGAAAAAGGCGGTACGGGCAAATCAACTGTTGCCATGCATATTATTGTAAATCTCCTCCGAAACGGACATTCTGTTGGTTCCATAGATGTTGACGCTCGCCAAGGCACCCTGTCCCGTTACGTTGAAAACCGCCGTATTCGCCGAGAAAAGACAGAGGAAAATTTGCCTCTGCCTGACCATACCCCTATATTCCGCAGCAATCTGGAGTCCGTTCCTGCAGCAGAGGCGGAAGAAATGGCAGCTTTCGGCGAGGCCTTGGGCCGCTTGAGCAGCTATGATTTTATCGTGATTGACACGCCTGGAAGCGACACATACCTCTCCCGCCTGGCTCATTCTTATGCAGACTCACTCATTACGCCCCTCAATGACAGCTTTATTGATTTGGACATGCTGGTGCGTGTGAATGCAGATTCACTTGATATTTTGCGTCCCAGCACCTATTCCGAAATGGTTTGGGACCAAAAGAAACATCGCGCTATGCGGGATAACGGCTCTATTGACTGGATTGTGCTGCGGAACCGGTTAAGTAGCATCAATTCCCGCAATAAAGAAGAAATGGAGCGCGTCCTGGCAGCCCTCGCAAAACGTATCGGGTTCCGTCTAGTTGCCGGCTTTGGGGAACGCGTTATTTTCCGTGAATTGTTTTTAAATGGCTTGACGCTTCTTGACATGAAAGAAAGCAACACAGCCCTAACCCTGTCGCATGTTGCAGCCAAGCAAGAGCTGGCTTCCCTGATGGCGATGGTGCAGTTGCCCTATAACGCCTTAAAAGCCAGGGTGGCTTAAGGCTCTTTGAAATCCATTTGAATCGGCCATGGTTCCTTGGCATGGATAACCAGTTTATAGTCTGCAGAACGGTTGTTTGCTGTTAAACGAGAAGAAGGAAGCGCGCGTATGTAAAAACCCTTGAGCGCATTGGTACCGGGCTTGACGCATCCGGAACCTGCTTGAATATGATACCATGACTTATCTCCGAGAAATTTCTTTTCTCGGACGTCAAAATCAACATCTTTGTCAAGCACCCACCCATTCTGCTCCTTCTTGTATAATGACCAACAATGTTCAAAATAGTGGGTTGAAATATCAATATTAAATAAGACAGGTTTTTTTGAATCAAAGCGAATGCCTGTTACTTCTTTAAGGAGCGTATCTGCTTCTTTTTTCTTCAGGTTTCCCTGTTCATCGGTCGAAAAACTTTTCCAAAGGGGCTTGTCGATGGGCCCTTTAGGTCCCATACCGCGAAGCCCCCAACGGCCCCGGAATTGTATCCAAGGAGTTTTCTCATTGATAAGCTCCACATTATTCCATGTCCGCCAAGAAACTTTCCCCTTTGCGACCAAATCGCCGTCACTCGTGGGCAAAGGCCCTTGTGGACTCGGATAGGAACCATGACCGAATTTTGCTGAATAAATAATGGGATGGGTTCCTAGAAACTGCAGGGTACTTGGCTCATCAGCCTTCAAATGTTCCCCTCTGTCCCGACCATGCCGGGATAAATACACAGATACAACTTTCCATAGATTATCAACTTTTTGATTATTATCCTTTTGGATAAATACCATGATACTTTCCCAATCTCCTTCATGGATTCCCAAGGGACCACGTCCCCCAATGCTTAAAGGCGCAAAAGGTCCATTATATGCATAGCAAAACCAATATTGGAGGGCTACTTGATCAGGCCCTTGATAAATAACTTTGCAATAAACGGGGGCAGGGGAGGTCTGGTCACCCTTATTAATGGGCATCCCTTCATAAGTTTTCCGATCTCCCATCAGGTCAAGAATGACCTCCTGCTTATCAGGCTGGTCGTCCTTTGAATCTTTCCAGGTAATAAGATCTTGTTCTTTCACTTGTCCTTTTTCTATCAATTGACGTACTTTGGCAGATTTTACAATGGGTTTAACCGGACCCATGCCGTACTCTTTTTCAGGCTCTATTGCCTTAACAAGTTGCGCGTTTTTCAAAAACCACTCAACAGAGCAAGGAAAATACTTTTCATCCGGGTGAAAATAGACAAGAGGCGCAAAGCGTTTGGCCAGCTCGAAAGATTCTTTGGCTCGACCCTTAAATTGATCTCTCGGATTGCCTTGGGGTTGAAAGGAAGAATCAGATAGTGAAGGATCCTTTTTAACCGGCCTCAATTGTTGAAGCCGTGCTTGGAGCTCTTTTGGATCCAAATATCCGTTTGATGAACCACACACGCCTAATATGAGCAGAATTGCAATCCATATAGATCGAAACATCACAAGCTCCTTGATAAATAAAATACCATTGTTTTCAAAATATCAATAACTTGGTTAATATACACTTAACATCGGCTACAATGGGACAGAAGCTGAATAACCCCTTGATTCTTTTGAGGACGAAAGCGTATAGTGATGGCGAACTCATAATAATAAAATGGGTCCCCTTGCCCGCAGGCTGTGGGCTGTGGCTTGAATTTCCAAGCCATTAACCATAAGGAGGAATTATGAACTATTACGAAACTGTCTTTATTGCACGTCAGGATTTGACGAATGCGCAAGTTGAAGCGATGGCCAATACCTTTACTCAAGTGATTAAAACCCATGAAGGTGAGGTCAGCAAGACCGAGTTCTGTGGTTTGCGGAACTTGGCTTACAAAATCAAGAAAAATAAAAAAGGCCACTACGTCTTGATGAACATTTCTTGTGCGCCTGCTGGCATCACAGAAATGGAACGTCAAATGAAATTAAGTGAAGATATTTTACGTCACTTAACGATACGCGTTGAAACTTTAGACCCAAATCCTTCTAAATTGATGCAACGCGCTTATAGTGATGACCGATACCGTGGTTTCGACGAGGACCAGGATGACACATCAGAAGGACGTCAGACCCAGGAACGCCAATATGCCGACAAGCCTTCCCGCCCGCGGTTCCAGGCAGAGCAAAGTGAAGTTGAAGGAGAATCTCTATGAGTAACTATGAATCCACCGCCGAAGATATGGGGGCGCCCGTTCGCCGCCAGTTTTTCCGTCGTCGTAAAACTTGCCCTTTTTCGGGAGAAAATGCGCTCACGATTGATTACAAAGATGTCCGCTTGTTAGGGCGCTTTGTTTCTGAACGGGGCAAGATTATTCCAAGCCGCATCAGTGCGGTTTCTATGAAAAAACAGCGTGAGCTGACCGTTGCTATCAAGCGGGCGCGTTTTTTAGCCTTGATGCCGTTTGTGACTGACTAAATCTCGAAAAGAACCTTCCAACGTCATGTTAATTGCGAGCTTCCCCCTTTTCTTAAGGGCAAAAGCTTGCAGTTCATGCCTGAAGAAACCGTGTTTAGGTATAGATTAAGGCCGATGTCAGCATGAGAGTTCCATGAGTACGAACCGTATTGGCCATCTTGACCCGAACCTTATTGCAGTTTGCGGTGGCGCCTTAAGCGCTGCTTTAGCTCTTTTTCCTCTAAAATTCAGCATCATCTCATTTTTAATAACTTATTTTGCTGCCCTTCCCTTGTTTTTTGTCGGATTATGTTGGGGATTTTATCGTCTGCTTCTTGGCGCTCTTGTTGCTTTTGGCATTTTCTCAGCAAGGGCGGGGATGCACGCTGGGCTTGTTTTTTTGATCACCACCCTTGCGCCTGCTTTTCTCATTGTCTACCGCTTTCAAAAAGGGGACCCGGCTGGCTATATTGTTTCATGGGTTACAGGGTTAACAATTGCGATTTTTCTGGGTGTTCTTCTTGTTTTATCTGCCTACTCCGTTAATGTCTTGGATCTCTTGCGCTCTTGGTTCTCTTTTTTTGCAGATGAACAAGCTTTTAGAAATTTACATGAACAGATTATTCCTTTACTGCCAGGCATTTCTTCTATTTCTTGGATAATAATGTGCCTTGTAAATGCGTCACTGGCCCAGCGATTGGCCGTAAAGGGCCATCTTACGCAGCGCCCTTACCCCCTTCCCCAAGATAGTCAACTCTATGAAAATTGGGATCTTGTTTTAGCGGCCGGTTTATTGCTCATATTGACAGATATCTCTTTGTTTGCTTTTATGGGAAAGAATATTGCCTTGATGAGCTGCGTTCCCCTATTCTTAGTGGGGCTAAAAGTCGTTTATGCCTGGCTAAAACAATTTGACAATCCAAAGTTTTGGGTGGCAGGGGTCATCTTCATGTCGATTTTTCTTGTATGGCCAGCGATGTTTATAGTAATGTTTGGGATTTTAGAACCAACGGCACGTCTGAGCCAAAGATGGACGCCCAATAAAAGTTGATTTAAGTAAAAACTGGATAGATTGAGGGGAGATTTAAGATGCAGGTCATCTTACTAGAAAGAGTTGAAAAATTAGGTCAAATGGGCCAAGTCGTTACGGTTAAAGCAGGATATGCGCGTAACTTTTTATTACCAAAAAAGAAAGCCTTGCGGGCGACAAAGCAAAATTTGGGCTTCTTTGAAGACAAACGCCTTGAGCTAGAGGCGAGCAACTTGAAACGTAAGTCTGAAGCTGAAGTTGTTGCTAAAAAAATGGACAATGCCATGATCAGCTTGATTCGCCAGGCGAGCGAGATGGGACACTTGTATGGGTCTGTCCGTTCTGCTGATATCGTCCAAGGTTTGGGGGAAGTCGGATTTTCTGTTTCTCGTGGACAAGTTCAAATTGATGTTCCCATTAAGTATTTAGGGATGCATCAAGTGCGCGTCCTCTTACATCCGGAAGTTTCCATTATTGTGAACGTAAACGTTGCACAGTCCGAAGAAGAAGCCGCCGTTCAAGCAGCAGCCCAGAGCAAGGCTGAAGGAGCGCCTGTTCATGAAGCTGAAGCAGCTTTTGGTGGCAAAGAGGAAGCCGGTTCTGATAAAAAGAAGAGCGAGCCATCTAAAGAAGCCAACCCAAAGATGAATCCTAAAACAAAAGAAAAAGCCTCAGCTGAATAAGTCACAGTAGCGCCTTTCATAGCCATACTGAAGTCGGCCATAAAGCGAGGCTTTTAGCTTCTTTCATAGAGTCGTTGCGAGGCCGAAGACCCTAGCAATCTTTTTCACGCTCTTCACGATGATGGAATAGGGGAAGATCATTGGTTAAGAGAGAGCGCCCCTTCCCTATCCTGCTTATGGTTATGCTGTCATAAAAAGAAATATTATTCTATGAAAAAACCCTTCGTGATTAGGCTAACAGTCGATGATAGCGATGGCATGCGCCTTGACCGCTGGTTGCGTAAACGCTATCCGACCTTGACCCAAGGGGTTATTGAGAAGTTGTTGCGGCTTGGAAAAATCCGTATTGAAGGAAAGAAAGTTGGTTCCGGAGCGCGAATTTCTGTGGGCCAAATGATTGAGGTGCCTGATACCATTGATAGGGCCATTCCTAAACCAGCGGAACCAAAAAGCAAGCCCACCACACCTTTGACGCAAGAAGATGAAGCATACCTTGAATCGATGGTTTTGTGGGAGGATGAGGAGGTCTTGGTTCTCAACAAATCTTTTGGGCTTGCCACACAAGGGGGCAGTAAAATCGTCCGTCATTTGGATGGATTGCTGAATGCTTATGGCGTCCGGAAGGGCGTACGCTACCACCTTGTCCATCGACTAGACCGAGATACCAGCGGGGTCTTTCTGGTTGCCAAAACCAGTGATATGGCCACTTTTCTGGGAGAAGCTTTCCGTCAGGGCAATATTAAAAAGATTTACTGGGCTATTGTTGTCGGTCAACCCAGACCAGGCCAAGGTGTCATCAATGCGCCTCTTTTAAAAGGGGGAGATGGCAACCAGGAAAAAGTTGCCGTAAACAAAGCCGGAAAGACGGCCATAACCAGTTACCGCACAATCCAGGGGCTGCAAAAGCGTGGCATTACGCAATTTGCATGGCTGGAACTTGCTCCCCAGACAGGCCGTACCCACCAACTCCGGGTCCATGCAACGCACATAGGACATCCCATTCTGGGGGATGGGAAGTATGGAGGACAAGCTGCCACAGCCGCCAGCCGTCAACTTCACCTTCATGCCCGGGCCATTACGTTTCCAGACCGCTCAACCGGAACCCCTCTCACCTTCATAGCCCCACCCCCACCCCATATGGAGGCGACATTTAAGGACTGTAAGGTTGACTGGGAACGGATGGTTTAGGTTATATTTCCGTTCTTTAAACCTTTTCTCGGTACCCTAACCGATAGAGATAGCAAGCAACCGCAGCAAATGTCACGACACTCAAGGTTGTGGCCGTTTCCTTAAAGGAAGGTCCAACAAGGGCCAAAATGGTTGTGCTTTGGTAGACGGCAAAGGGAATCGCCAATATAATCCCGACTAAGGCGTCTCCGGCAATAAGTCCGGAAGCGAATAATAACCCTTGGCGTTCCGTACTTGCCTCAACGCGAGGGTAATTCTCCCCATGGCGGGACTGTTGGGATTTTAAGTGAAGGCGTGCAAAGAAATTGACCGTCCCCCCGATAACCAAAGGCATAATAACTTCTATTGGCAAATAAATGCCAAGGGCTACCGCCATCACAGATAAGCGATACTCAGCTTTCATAGGCCCTAAAATACCCCGGTCAATCACAACGATCCCTAAACCAACCCCCACCCCTAAAAAGACCAAAGGCCAGTCTAGAGCATTTGAAAATACCCCTTCCGCAACAGACGCCATTAAAGTTGCCTGGGGAGCAGCCAAGGCATGGGCCGGATCCATGCCAAGACGCGGGAAGCGCCCGCCTATTCCATAAGCTTCATATAACAGTTGTAAAATAGGGGCAATAACGCAAGCGCCAGCAATGACGCCCACGATCAAGCATACTTGTTGTTTCCAGGGTGTCGCTCCCAGGATATAGCCAGCCTTTAAGTCTTGCAGGTTATCGCAACTTAAAGCGGCAGCCGTTGCCACAACGCCGCCAATCATAATAACGGTTGCGGCCAAACTGAGGGATTCTTTTGTTTCTCCTCCAAAGCTGATTTCACCCCCTAAAAGGACCAAGAGAGCTGCCGATACAGCGAGAATAGCACCGATTGTAATGCCAGATATCGGGTTTGCGGATGATCCGACAATACCAGCCATATAGCCGCCAATAGAAGCGCCAATGAATCCGATCAGCAAAGAAAACAACGTCAGAAAAGTAACGGTAATCCAGTATAAAGCAGAGGTAATTGGCAAATCTGCCGCCCCTAAAACATTATGGAAAATAATAAAGACGGGTACAGACAACGCAATAACAAACAGTAAAACAGTTGTCATCGGAATATCATGGTCTGTACGAACCATCGTGACAGCCAGACCAAGACGGGACTTTTGAATAGCAGCAAAGGAGGAAGCTATGGCCGTACGGATCGGTCCTATGAGAGAGAACAAAGCATATAAACCGCCAAAAATCATGGTTCCAACGCCAATATAGCGCAATTTGGAAGTTCGGACAGCCATCGCCCAGTCAAAAGCAAGCCGTATACAAAGGTACGCCAATAAACCAGGCCAGGGCTGCACCAACCAACAAGTTAATAGCTACTTGCATACCGACGATATAGCCAGCTCCCATCATGGAAAAAGTAAACCCACTGCTTAAGCCAAAAACAGCCCCACCAATGCTGAACCAACCTTGAATGCTTTCACCCAAAACATGGAGGCCCGTCTGGCAGAATTTAAAAATACTTGCGCATAAGGCTCCGGCAGCTAAGGTACCGACACCAGTTTTGTCTTTTGAAGAAACCTGGTCTCCGGCTTTTAATACCTCAGCAGCAGCTACCCCTTCTGGGAATTTGAGTTGCTCATCAATAATGAGGGCCCGACGCAAGGGAACAGAAAAAAGAACGCCTAACCCCCCGCCAACAATAGCAATCGTTGTAATTTGCCAATAACCAAACTCTTGCCAATATCCCATAACAATAAGGGCAGGAATGGTAAAAATAATGCCACTTGCAACGACATAACCGGCTGAAGCGATTGTTTGAACAATATTGTTTTCTAAGATATTGGAT
The DNA here is from genome assembly GCA_021323455.1 of Alphaproteobacteria bacterium. Classification (GTDB taxonomy): domain Bacteria; phylum Pseudomonadota; class Alphaproteobacteria; order Paracaedibacterales; family VGCI01; genus VGCI01. Next base: position 56,157 of record JAJONN010000008.1, read on the forward strand.
TGACGAAACATCCGTAACACGGTCATTGAAATTACAGCAGCCGGTATGGAGGCAGAAATTGTTTGCCCCATTTTTAATCCTAAATAAGCTGTCGATCCAGCCAACACAATGGCTAAGAGGATTCCCAATAAAACTGCCTTCAGTGTGGTTTCCGGCAGGGTTTTAGATGCCGATATATAGGGTTGAAAGCCCTGTTTGCTCGTTATCATTGTCTTCCTTTCTTTAACATCTTAGATTACCGCTTCAAATTCTTCGCCTTGTTCCTCACAAGGTTGCGCTGTATCTGATTAAATTTTTACGTAAAATCTTTAAAAATTAACGGATTATCAACTTTTTACCTTCTATTCTAAACTCTAGACAAGCGCCTTAATGAAAGGACAAATTTTGGAAACGTCGCCTCCCATTAACGCAGAACCTTCTTTCATTCGGCGTTTAGTGCTGCCTGTTTTTTGTGGGTTGGTCGGTATTTTAATAGCTATTGCTATCAGTCATATCCCTTACAGCTTTTCATCCCTCTTATTAAGCGGATTTTTAATCACTTTTATTATTACGCATATATTCTGGTTTCACAAGGTAATGCA
>JAJONN010000067.1 GCA_021323455.1 Alphaproteobacteria bacterium
AAATTTTCTTTCAAAAGTATGACCAGATTAACGTTAAACCCCTTTTTTTTCCAGTGAAAACACCTTATTTTATATAATGTTGGGTAACCAACTATGGCAATAAACGATTTATGGAATAAGCGTTGCGGACCCGGGGGCGGTACCCGGCGCCTCCACCATTTCTTATGGGGGTGAAACAGGATCGACGTGCGTAGTAAAGATATGTCTTTTGCCCGGCATTGTACCACCGTTATCGGGCTGTTTTAATAGGTGCTAACAGTAATGTTGAACCTCAAGTTGTGGGTACTCCTGCAAACCTTAACAGGTTTGTTAAAGTAGCTGCTGCTGCTTAACGTTAGCGGAAGCTAATTTAAAGCAGTAAAAGACTAGCGGTCCGGGGGGCACCGGGCAACAGAAGCCCCCCACTCTTTTGAAGGATTCATCTGCGCCCTTCATAAATTCAGATAAGGAACCTACTAAAGTGAGCAAAATAACGAAATTTGATTATGAGAGCCTTGTCCAGGAGAGTTTGCGCTCTGTTGTTCGGTCAGCCTTAATGCAAGTATCAAAAGGCGGCTTGCCTGGCAACCATCATTTTTACATCTCTTTCCGGACAGACTTTCCAGGCGTTGACTTGCCAGATTACTTGCTGGAACAATATCCTGAAGAAATCACGATTGTCCTTCAATATGAATTTTGGGACCTCGAAGTTGAAGAAGAATTCTTTTTTGTGACCCTATGCTTCAATGATATCCATGAGCGCTTGACCGTTCCTCTTCAATCGATTGTCAGCTTTGTTGATCCTTCTGTAAAATTTGGGTTACAGTTTTCACCAACCATTCATGAAAAGGCCGTTCTTGAACAACTCCCCGTCCGTTCAAAAGCTGACAAGCCTAAATCCAAGACAAAAGCAAACTCTGAAACACCCTTACCGGAAAGCGCCCAAAGCGGCTCTAATGTCGTCGTGCTGGATGCTTTCCGGAAAAAATAAGTTGGGTTTTCATCAGGTTTACGAAAGCATAAGGGAAACCTGCCAGGCAACAGGCCGCTTTCCTCATGCTGTTTCTCTTCTCGCTGTGAGCAAAAACCAGGGTGATAAAGAGATTGTACCCCTCCTTAAAGCAGGACAGCGTTGGTTTGGGGAAAACCGCGTTCAAGAGGCTGCTGCGAAATGGCCAAAGTTACGCGAGCAGTACCCTGGCCTTCGTCTTCACCTCATTGGCCCCCTCCAAACTAATAAAATCCGGCAAACCTTGGAGCTGTTTGACGTTATTGAATCTGTTGATCGCCCTTCGCTGGTTCTCAAGCTTGCCAAGGAATGGGAGAACCCAAAGCGGATAACGACTAAACTTCTCATTCAGGTCAATTCTGGCTGATCTCGCTCATTGCTACAACCTGCCTGACCTGAGCATGGGAATGAGTGGTGATTACCCCATTGCCATTGCCCATGGCGCTACCTGGGTTCGCGTCGGAAAGGCCCTATGGGCTTCTTGAAGCGGCCAAGATATGGTACAAGGGAGAAAATAAAGGCGAGGTTGAAAAATCCATGGCCCGCAACTTACCCGCGTTTTCTCTCATCGAAATAGCCATTGTCTTGATCATTATCGGCCTGGTGAGCGGTATGGCACTCCCCATGCTCAAAAGTATGATCGATTGGCAAAAAACGACAACAACAACCCAAAACCAGGAAAAAATCCTCTATGCCTTGGCCAGTTATGCTGTCCAGAATAAAATTCTGCCTTATGCCGGAGACCCGGAAACTCAACAAGGGAAACAAGATAGAGGAAGACGCCGCGGCATTGTTCCTTATGCTGATTTGGGTTTACCCGAATCCGCGGCAAAAGATGGCTATCATCGATGGTTCACCTATGTAATCGATGATCATTACGCTACTTTTCCCAGAATTTCCTCCGGGCCTGTTGCCCAGCAACCGATGAGTAGATTATGTGAAAGGGGCCACCATGCCAATCCCTTAACAATCAAAGGGTTCCCGGAGGCTATTGCGCTTGCCCTCATTAGCCACGGCCCGCAAGGAAGAGGCGCTTACCCAAATCATTTAGGGAACCCTCCACAAGGGGAAGATGAAATCCAGAACGCGGCATCTGATACAGAAATCGTTGACCGCCCCTTCAGTCAGGATCCTTTAAACCCCTTTTCCCATAAGGTTGTGTGGGTAACGCCTAAGAACCTTATGGCGATATATGCCCGGGCCCCTTGCGCGCCTATTGAAAGTTTCATCCCCCAGTCAGGAGGCATGCGGTATAACCCTGTGGACGAGAGGGTAAGGCCACAAGGATCCGCGGGATCATGGGGAGCAGATGGACGGCGATAACCTAAAGAGAGTTATTCTGTTGCCTCAGCGCTAGCCTTACTTCTGGGTCCTTAGAAAAGCCCTTGCCTTTCCCCCGTGTCATCCAGGTGGTGTAGCCCAGGCAAAACTGTCGGTTTAGGCGTGTGGGTTCGATTTGTTCTCGCTGAAGGGAGAAAGCCACATGTACCCGCTGGCCGAGGCCAATATAAAAATATGTTAAATCTCTTAGCGCCTTATATTTCAAGGTTGTTTCCTGTTGAAAGCTAACATATTGCTGATAGGTCAAAGGCGGGATATGCACCATGATCCCTGCCGTTTGATCCCAAGAACGTTGCCCCAACACAGTGGATTTCCCTAAAACCTGATGTTGACTAAATTCCCTCGCGCCAATGCGTGTCCAGTCCCGTTCCGAAGCAACTTGCCACCCGCCTTGAAATTGAGACACAACAATAGGGAGATCAAAATAAGCTCGCAAAAGGCGTTGCAAACCGATTAGCGACCGGGGTCTCTTCCAAAAAGCTGGAGCATACGACAATAACGCTTGGTCAGGGACCGCCAAGCGATCGCGTAAAGGATCGGGTTCGATTCCAACAAGGTTCAGGAAAGATTTGCCGGTTGGTGTTTGATCGGGCTGAACTTGAGCAATTCCCAGAACCATCTTCTTACGCATTCGGTGCCAAAAGCTTGCCAGCCGATGGTTGAAAATATCGAGAAAACTTTTAAGGCTGGTGTCCTTATGGCGCAACCTTTCCAACAGAAGTTCCGTATAGGGTGTGGGCAAGGGGCCCTGGATTCCCGCAAGACCCAGGAAATTGACCGTCAGGATAGGGGGATTACCAGTAGGAGAAGGGGCCAAGCTTTGAAGGTCTGCTCCGGAAGGCGACAGCGTAATCCGGGATTCAATGGAGAGTGCTTCTTTTAACGGGTTAGACCCTTCCCCCAAGGGGTGGGCTTCGGGACGCATTTTTTCCAACAGCCGAATCGCCTGATGAAAATCAAACTCGTAAGGGGCTGCTAAAATCTGATCTTCTAAAGAAGGATTTGGTCGCCGGGCAACGGTTGCCATCTCATCCACTCACCTTGACGTTGCGTGCTGTTTAAAACCACCTCAACAAACGAATTTAAAGACCACGCCTGGTCGCCGATGCGACGGACGGTTGGCCGACAAGACAATTTTTCCAGAGCATTGATCTCCCCGTGCCGATAATCTGAAGCAGGCCCTGCATAAAGGCGCAACATTTCCTTTAAGGCCTTCAGGGACGCATCCCCTTGCGTTAGAGACAAGTGGTTAACAGACAAATGGGAGATCAATCGCCATAGGGTTTCTCCATCCCTCGGCGCATGAATTTGAGAAACAGGCTTGTTGAGGCAAACAATCTGAGCAACCGGTGCCCGATCTTCAATTTGCATCAACGTCCCCGCCATCATCTGTTCTGCCAAATAACGGTTCGTGCAGAGCGTGTCCCCATAGACTGTCTGGGCTTCTGGCAAATTCGGGTTGAAATTCAGGTCTACAAAAGTCAGGAACATTTCTGTGCCAGGAATATCCTTTTGCAAGGAAGGTGTCCGCCGGGCAAGCCAAAATGAACCCCGCCCGTTTTGGGTGCGCTTTTGGTCTGTTTGATGATTAAAAGAAAAATAGGGTTGAAATTCAATGGGATCTGTCTGATCTTCCGCTGTTGCCAATATGCGGTTGATGCAATAAATTTCTGTTGTCCTCTCCCGCCGCTGGTCTGGCATCAACCGATATTCTGTATGCCGATGATCAAGCCGGATCGGATCTGTCGTTCGACGGAACAGGTTCACCATGGGGGTGCAGCCCAGCAAGAAATTTCGGGGATGCAATTTGATCTTGCCAACACCATCTGGATCTTCAATAGAAATTAACAGATCAATTTCATGGCCTGCTCCTTCCGTAGATATATTATCCACCGTAAAAAATAAGTATTTTTCGGGGAAGTGAAAATATTCCTGAATCATTTGGTAAGCGGGATGAGCATGCCCCGGATGAGGCAAAATCAAGTGATCCTCATCAAACCCAACAGGCGTTAAGGAAGGCATTGGAAGGGATGTTGCGGTTTTTTGATCTTTGGACAAGAAAACATGAGGCGTATTTTGCGCAAACAAGGCGCTGTACATTTCAAATGTTAACAGGTGGTCCCCGTTTAAGTGAAAGGTCAACCGCTTTAAGTCGAGGTCTGAAAAAAGAAGCCCTTCCTCACACTGAAGGCGCAACCGTAAATACCACGGTGCCTTCGGTCCATAGCCTACTATGTCATAAGCATCCCGAGGCACAAAGTCTGCGTGAATGACCACAACCGGCCATAAAGTTACATCATAGGCTGTGCGAAATCGGCAAGCAACGCCTTCTTCCGCATTGGCAAACAGAGCCGTTCCTTTGGGAACCGGAAAACCCGTGGTGAGTGTTCCTTTGGTGGCGTCCGCTTGAAATTGGGCCACCGCCATGGCCGGAATGGGGTTAACCAACTGTGGGTACAACACGCCCAAAAGAGCCGCTGAAACCTGAGGCAGACGGTCATCAATCTCCTGGCTCAACCGTGCTGTCAGGAACGCAAAAGATTCAAGAAGGCGCTCCATATGAGGATCTGGTGATTCTTCCCAATTTAACCCCAAACGATGGGCAATCTTGGGGTGCTTTGAAGCAAACAACCCTCCCGCATGACGCAAGTAGGTCAATTCCCGATGATAATAATTTAGAAACGGATCCTGGCTACCCCGAAGCATGGTTAGATCCCTATACAAATAATTTTAATTAAATTATAAGCAGACATGGAGTGGAACAGGAAGCGCCTTTATTTTTGAACGGCGTGCCAAGGTATGGCAAAAATGTCATCTTTAAGTTTGTAGAAAGTATTTCCGCCATGGATAATGATACCGGGAGCCATCTTTAAACGAGGGTGATCTTCACGGAATTGGATAAGCCCCTGAGCATCCCGTCGAACAGGATTCGTCTTGGCCTTAAATTCTATAGGATAAAAAACACCATCCATTTCAAGAACAAGGTCAACCTCTGCGCCGTTGCTAGTTCGCCAATGGTAAGCATTAAAGGCTTTTCCATAGGACTTGAGAACACGCAAAATCTGGTTAACACAAAATGTTTCAAACAAGGAACCAAAGGCGGGATGCCCCAATAAAGCATCCCGGCTATTGATGCGCATTAAATAGCAGGCAAACCCTGTGTCGGTAAAGTATACCTTCGGTTTCTTTGATACCCGCTTCAGTAAGTTCCCTGAAAAAGCGGGTATGACCATCAATTGATAACTGTTAATGAGGGTTCCCATCCAGTCCTGCGCTGTGGGAGGACTGATGCCGATTTCACGGCCTAAATGCGCGGCATTCATCTCCTGGCCTGTTAAAGCTCCTTGAAGGGAAACAAAGCGCGAAAACTGGGTCAAGTCCCGAACATTCGTCAAGGTGCGAACATCCCGTTCCACGTAGGTTTGCATATAGGATTGAAAGAAATTATAAAAATCAGGCGGCGTCAGCTCCAGTGTTCCTGGAAACCCTCCTTGCCATAAGGTTGTCAATAGGTCAACATCCAAAACCTGAAAAGATGGCGAAAGAAAATCAGATGGGGATTCCACATACGTTTTTAACCAAGATTGACAACTAGACACCTGTCGTTGCTCATAAATCGTCAGGGGATCCAACTCAACAATAGCAACACGTCCTGCTAAACTTTCTGAAACTTGACGCAAAGCCGCAAAATTTTGTGAACCTGTCAAAAAATATTGGCCTTTTTGGGAGGATTGATCTACAAACCGCTTGAGAGCAGATAAAATTTCGGGAACATATTGGACTTCATCCAAAACAAGAGGCAGCGGATAAGACCTCAAAAACATATCTGGATCCTGGCGTGCATCGTAGAGATCCTGGACGGGATCAAAAACAAAATAACGTGCTGTCGGAAACAAGTGGCGCAACAAAGTTGTTTTTCCCACTTGGCGCGCCCCCAGAATAAGAACCGTTTTGAATTTCTCCCCGAGGTGGGTGATTTTTCCTTCTAAATGACGGGTTAAATACATCGCGAGACCATGCAAAACAAAACTTTAACTTTAATATTACATGGTCCTGAGATCAAGGTCAAAAACTTATTGGGTGTACGCCATTAGCGTGAAATTAATTTTTTTCACATAAAACAATCTTAATTCTTCCACAAGCTTCCTTTGATGGTTCCAATGAGCTGTTCGTGGGCAGTTAATTCTTCAGGCGTGGGGGCATGAGGGCGGGGTTTGCGAAAAGCACGCCCGGCTGTGATAATAGTGTTGGTCCCTAAAGTGCCACCATCTCCTACGGCCATTATTTTTTCAGCCATAGATTTCTCCTCAAATGAAAAAGCCGTTTGACGCCCCCCGATCAATTCAAGGTAAACCTTGGCTAATAATTCTGAGTCCACCAACGCGCCATGCTTGGTGCGGCTGGTAAGGTCTATTTGAAAGCGGCGACATAAGGCGTCCAGGCTGGCGGGGGAACCGGGAAACTTGGTACGGGCAATTTTGAGTGTATCCGTTGCGCGATGGGGCAGAAAAAGGGGATGGCCCAGCCGCTCAAGCTCTGCATTCAAAAATTTTAGGTCGAAAGACGCGTTGTGAATCACAAGCTTATCATCCCCAAGAAAGGACAAAAAATCATCCACAATTTTAGAAAATACGGGAAATGGCTTTAAAAAATCCGTTTTCAAGCCGCTAATGGCGGAAGCTTCGAGCGGTACATCCCGTTCTGGGTTGATATAGGTATGATAAACGCGTCCTGTCGGCAGGTAATTAATCAGCTCCACACAGCCAATTTCGATAACTCGATGGCCCTCTGCAGGGTCCAGACCTGTGGTTTCCGTATCTAGAACAATTTCACGCATGCTGTCCTGCCTTGCTTGATTGAATATCGTTGATTATATTTTATGGGATGAAATATATGCCTTTTTGAAAGCCCGGATTGAATTCATAAGCCGCGTGGGATCTCTTTCTAGTCAAATCCCAATGCCAGAACAAGAGGTGCCTGATTCTGGCAATAAGAGCGCTTCGCACCCAGGGATCAGGATCCAAGAATCCGCATAAACAGCTCTTTAGGCGTTCCTCTTATTCCTGTAATTGGCTGTTTTACTGGACCTTGATCCCTGGTTCCTGCCATTTAGGAGTTCATAGACTCGAAGAAGTCTGAGTTACTCTTGCTGTATTTCAACTTATCGTGCAAGAACTCCATCGACTCAACAGTACCCATTGGGTTCAGGATACGACGCAAAACCCACATTTTAGACAGTTCAGCCTTATTCGTAATCAGGAGTTCTTCTTTTCGTGTTCCAGACTTCGTAATGTCAATCGATGGGAAAGTCCGCTTGTCAGACAATTTCCGGTCCAAAATGATTTCCGCATTTCCAGTCCCCTTGAATTCTTCAAAGATAACTTCATCCATACGGGAACCCGTATCAATCAAAGCCGTTGCAATAATGGTGAGGGATCCGCCTTCTTCAATGTTCCGCGCTGCTCCAAAGAAACGTTTGGGGCGTTGTAAGGCATTTGCGTCCACCCCACCCGTCAAAACCTTGCCAGAGGAAGGGACAACAGTGTTATACGCACGGGCCAGACGGGTGATGGAGTCCAGCAAAATAACGACATCACGTTTTTGTTCAACCAACCGCTTTGCCTTTTCAATTACCATCTCCGCAACCTGCACATGACGGGAGGCTGGTTCATCGAACGTGGAAGACACAACTTCCCCCTTAACAGAACGGGCCATGTCGGTGACTTCCTCTGGCCGCTCATCAATCAGCAAGACAATAAGGTAAATCTCAGGGTGGTTGATCGCAACAGAATGGGCGATATTTTGCAACATTACGGTTTTTCCCGTACGTGGCGGTGCTACAATGAGGGCGCGTTGGCCTTTGCCCAGGGGAGACACAAGGTCAATCACCCGTTGGGTGAAATCCTTGCCATTGGAAACATTGCCTTCCCCTTCAACTTCAAGGGTTAAACGCTTCTCTGGGTAAAGAGGGGTCAGGTTGTCAAAGTTAATACGGTATTTGATGTTGTCGGGGGGTTCAAAATTGATCGTGTTAACTTTCAATAAAGCAAAATACCGCTCGCTATCTTTGGGTGCCCGGATTTGTCCTTCAACCGTATCCCCCGTCCGCAAGCCGAAACGGCGCACCTGACTGGGAGAAACATAAATATCATCTGGCCCAGGGAGATAATTTGACTCTGGAGAACGCAAAAACCCAAAACCATCCTGGAGGATTTCAACAACACCATCCCCAAAAATGGGAACGTCTTTCTCTGCCAACTTCTTTAAAATAGCAAACATTAAATCCTGTTTGCGTAAAGAGCTGGCATTTTCAATTTCTAATTCTTCTGCTTGCGCCAATAGCTCAGCAGGCGGCTTGCGCTTAAGTTCCTGTAATTGCATGATTTTCCTTGATAAAGCTAAAACGGTTTGATAATAACACTAATGATAATAACGATTAATAAAAGTGTAGGCACCTCATTAATGAGTCGGAAAAAGGAGGCGGTGCGTACGCACGTTCCCAAGGCTAGTTGTTTTCGCCAATAATCTAATAAATGTTGAAAGATCACGAGAAAAACAACGCAAGTCGCCTCAGATTTCGCGTTCACGCCAACATGATAAACAAACAGCCGTGGAAGATAAAATAGGCCGGCCATCCATGCGATAATGGCGATAAGATGAACCACCTTAATCCATAAGTAATATCCTGAAATCCAAGCCTGCATTTATTCTATGACCCCTTTGTTTGAACCAACCCGGCCAACGCTCGCATATAGGCGGGATGGTCGCCTAATGCTGGAACCCTGCCATAGAAAGGAATACCCATCGCTTCTGCAAGGCTCCGGTAATCCCGATCCAGCTCAACCAATGTTTCAGAATGTTCAGACACAAAAGAAACAGGCACAACAATGACCGGTACTTTATCCTGACCTGCTCGTTTCAATTCTTGTTCCAGTGACGGCTCTAGCCACTTGAGAGGGCCAACCTTGCTTTGGTAGCACACCACGTTTTCAACAGAAGATGGCAGTTTCTTTAAAATTGCCTGTACCGTCTGATGAACCTGATTTTCATAAGGGTCCCCTGCATCAATTACCTTTTGAGGCAATCCATGGGCTGAAAACAAGATACGAGGGTTGCCATGAATAGCGGCTCTCTCAATCCATGGTACCAATAAATCAACATGGGCCTCAATAAAAGAGGGGTCTTCAGGGTAGCATTTTATTTCGTGGGTAAGCGTCTTTAGTCCTTGCTGACGCGCTTCCTTGTGCCATTCCGCAAAACTGGATGCTGTGGTGGCTGTAGAAAATTGAGGGTAAAGAGGTAATAAAACCACCTCATCCGGGCCAAACGCCTTGACTTGCGCAACAGCCTCTGCCGTGAGGGGATTCCAGTACCGCATGGCAATAAAGATTTTTATTTTCTGATTGGGTAAGTGGTCACTCAATACTTGGGAAAGATGAAGACTTTGAAGTTTTGTATTTGGTAGAAGCGGCGATGCACCACCCATTTGCTGATAAACCTGTCTTGCTTTTTGGGTTCGGGTCCTAGAAATCGCTTCTGCTACCAACGGCCTCAAAGGCCAAGAAAGGCGGATAATAGCGGGGTCAGAAAACAAGTTCCGCAAAAAAGGGCGGACGGCCTCCAGCGTATCTGGCGCTCCCAAGTTCATTAAAACAACAGCAAGGCGGCCTGTCATTTTTAACGTCCCTCTCCCCTAACAAGGTCAACGAGTTGTGCCACATGATCAACAGGTGTTTGAGGAAGAATCCCATGTCCCAGGTTAAACACATACGGCGTCCCTTGAAAAGCTTGAAGAAGGTCGCTTACATCACGCTTCATCCGCTCCCCCCCTTCAAGCAATGTGCGAGGGTTTAAATTTCCTTGAACAGGAGCAAGCTTTTGAATTTGGTTTTTCATCACAGGAACGGGAACATCTTCATCTACGCCCAAGGCAATATTGGAAAACCCCTCAACAATTCGAGAGTATAGATCCGAAACGCCCCGACCATAATAAATAATCGGCGTATTCGGATGACAGGTGCGGATACGGCCAATCAACCGCCGGATAGGGGAAACAACCCAATCATTTCTGTGAGGGAGAGGAACAGCTTTTGCCCAGGAATCAAAGATTTGAATAACATCTGCACCCGCGTTGATTTGGGCAATTAAAAAAGTTCCGATAGCTTCTTCCAGTAAAGCCATGGTTTGGATAAACAAGGGGCTCCTTGTTTCTAGATGGTTTTTAGCTATTTGAAATTCTTTGGATTTTCCTTGCTCTAGCATATAGGTCGCAATCGTCCAGGGGCTTCCTGAAAAGCCTATAACGGCCTTTGTTGACGGTAAAGCCTGTCGAACATTGTAAAGAATTTTTAAAGGGACAGATAAGGCTTCCTCAAGAGGGATGCCCTTTGCTCTATCAAAGAAAGATTGTCCTTCGATCTCTTTCAAAACAGGGCCTTGCTTTTCAATGATGTGAACAGTTTGTCCTAAAACATGGGGGATCACCAAAATATCGCTGAACAAAATAGCTGCATCAAAATCAAACCGTTGCAAGGGTTGAAGTGTGACTTCAGTTGCAAGCTCTTCATGAAAACACAAGTCCATAAAGCCTGTAACACTTTGCCGAATTTCCCGGTATTCCGGTAAATAGCGGCCTGCCTGGCGCATCAACCAAAGAGGAGGAGAAGAATTTATACCTCCTTGAAGGGCATTTAGAATGGGTGTCATGTCCAATACATAATCACAGTTGTATTAATTTATAAAGGGAGTTGTTGGGAATGATGGGGATACAATTTTCCGGATGATTTATCCACAAGGTTATATTTTTTGAAATTACCCATCGTGAAAAATGGGGTAATTTCTTTAAAAAAATGAAAAATAAAAAAATTTTAATACTCTCTCTGTGGATTCTTCTGTGGGAAAGAGGTTTTTTACCTTAGGGTTAAAGACGTGTGGAAAACATTATCCCCAGGTTGCTAATTTTCTTATAAGCCTTAAAGTTATCCCGCATTATCCCCGAAAATAAGGAAAGCGGAAGAGGTCACAACCTGTCCCTCTTTTTATACAGGGCTTGATTTTGTATTATCCACAGGTTTATTCACAGATTAAACACTGGTGAATAAGCACAAATTTACAACAGTTTGGAAATAGGGGCATAAGAGCGTCGATGGTGGACCGTAACCCCATGGCGCTTTAAGGCTTCCTGGTGATGGGCTGTGCCATAACCTGCATTTTTGGCCCATCCGTATAGGGGGTAATCTTTGTCCAATTCCGCCATGATACGGTCCCGTGTTACTTTTGCAATGATGGAGGCGGCAGCAATGGAATAGCTTATCTGGTCGCCTTTAATGACGGGGGTTATGGGGCAAGGTAAATCAGGCTTACGAATACCATCTACAAGGGCGGCTGCCGGCAGGAGTCCTAATTGGCTTACAGCGCGTTGCATGGCTAAACGGGTCGCCTGGCCAATATTGATATGGTCAATTTCTTCAACGCTGGCTTGGCCGATGCCAAACCGCACTGTCGCAAGCTCTGTTAACCGCGTATAAGCCTTTTCCCGGCGTGCTGGTGAAAGTTGTTTAGAATCGCGGATGAGGGATAACACGCTTTCCTCAACATGGTGAGGTTGAAGGAAGACAAAGGCCCCAGCAACAACAGGTCCCGCCCAGGGACCGCACCCTGCTTCGTCAATGCCCACAACAGGCGATGGGTGAAGGCGCTCAAGGGAAAAATCAGGCTTTTGTATCGTCATCTTCAGAGGATACTTGGTTCTTTGGTTTACGCATTGGGTCTGGTTTGCGTGTGCTGCGCCGCAAAACACCAACCTCTCGGCTGAAGAGCAAATGGAAGACACTAGACAAGGTCACCGTACTGCTATCAGCAAACGTGTGCAAACGGCGGGCCACTGTCAGCCAAAGGGGGCTAAGGGCCAGAGATAAAACCGTCAAAGCAATAATAAGTTTTTCGTCAAAATCATTAATAATATGGGTTTCATGGCCAACGGTCGATAACAGGAAGGCAAATTCTCCTAATTGGGCCAGAACAACCCCAATGATAAAAGCCTGGGACCAGGGAAGCCTCAAAAGATGTAAAATGGTTATGTTGATAGCTGTTTTACCAATCGTTAAAATAAATAAAAGCAAAAAGACAATGCCGAGGTTTTGCCAAATAAAACTTGTGTCGAGAAGCAACCCGATAGACAAGAAAAACGCCATCATCAAAATGCTTTGTATCGGCTTTGTCGTTTCCAGCATAATCAGGCGCTCATGGGTGTTGCCCAAGACCAGGCCCGCCAAGAAAGCCCCGTAAGCAGCCGACAAGCCAATTAACCCTGAGATCGCAGCCGCTGCAAAACAAAAGGTCAGGCTTGCCAGAGGCGTCAGGTCTTTCTCACCGGCAATAATTTGGGTCAACGGAAGGCGCACACGTTGATTGCGACTCAAATAAGCAATCAATCCAACAATCAATCCAATCGACAGGACAAGCTTGAAGATGAGGGCCGGGTCATACCAGGGGCTGTCCAGGTTGCGTAAAATAAGGATCATGGGAACGATAGCCAAGTCTTGGGCAATCAGGACGCCAATTGCCATTTGTCCTGTTTCTGTTCTCATTTCCCCGATGCTTTCCAGCATTTTAACAACGACCGCTGTAGAAGACAGGGACAAGACAAACCCTAACAGCAAAGAAAGGCCAAAAGACCATCCAAAAAACTTAGCGAGGAGTCCTGTAATTAAGATGCTGGCGGCAACTTGAAAAATTGTACATAGCGTACTGACCACCCAAACTTTTTTAAAGGTGCGCAAACTCAATTCCATACCAACCACGAAAAGGAGGAGTAAAACGCCAAGTTCAGCGAGCAATCCAACTTGTGACCGAGATTGAATCAGTCCCATTCCAGAAGGGCCCAACAAGATACCTGCCAAAATGTACCCTAAAATGGGAGGTTGTTTGAGGCGCGCAAATCCTAAGCCACCGACAAGGGCTGCTACAATGACAAGCGTAATTTCTGTGAGTTGAATGCCGTATTCCATGGTAGAAAGCGTAACACAAGAAAGAACTTCTTGACAAACCTATATCTCTTTCGTCCTCCTTTGTTCTGGTCTTCATTTAGCCTATATCCTATGCTCTTTTAAGAAGGCCGTAATGGCGAGAAATCGAATTCTGTCGCAAAACTTCTTGTAACCGTGTAAGAAATGGTTGACGAATCTGGAAAAACCGAGAAATATCAAAGGCGCTAAACGTCATGGGACAAGAGGGAAGGTTATCGTCAATTTTTATCCTGACCCGCTCCCTGGAAGCAGGGGGCGCGGAGCGGCAAGTGAGTATTTTAGCAAAAGCCCTCCATACTAAGGGATATAAAGTCACGGTTGGGATATTTTATGCGGGCGGTACTTTTGAGGAAGGGCTTCGACAAGCCGGCGTTTCGATCTATGCCTTGGGCAAAAAAGGTCGGTGGGACTTGGTTGGTTGGTTTTGGCGTTACCTGAAAGCGATCCGTGATGTGAACCCAGATGTTATTTATAGTTTTCTGACCACATCCAATGTTGTTGCGATAACGGGGCGACTTTTCAGCCAAAAACCTGTTGTTTGGGGAATTCGAGCTTCAAATATGAATCTGGAAGCTTACGATTGGTTGGCGCGTCTGACGGCCTGGGTAGAAAAAAAACTCTCGCGCTTTGTCAAAACGATTATTTTTAATGCGCATGTTAGCCGTCAGCATCATGCGTCTTCTGGCTATTGCTTAACCAATGCCGTTGTCATTCCCAATGGTATTGATACCGATATGTTCAAACCAGATGCCCACTTAAAGCTTACAATCCGTAATCAATTAAGTATTCCTCAAGATGCCTGGGTGGTTGGCATGCTGGCGCGCGTTGATCCCATGAAAGATTATGAAACTTATTTGGCCGCAGCCCGCATCTTGGCTTCTCGCCACCCAAACCTGTATTTTATCGCCGCGGGTTTAGGAACGGACAAGGCAGCGTGGGATTCCCTTCCTTCCCGTTTCTTGCGCCTTGGCGTTTGGAAAGACGTTCCTGGCTTGCTGAACGCTCTTGACCTTATGGTCTTATCTTCAGCCTTTGGCGAAGGGTTTCCGAATGTCGTTGGGGAGGCGATGGCTTGTGGCATACCCGCCGTTGTTACGGATGTGGGAGATGCAGCTTATGTCATCGGTGATCAGGGATTATCCATCCCTCCTCATGACCCGGAAGCCTTGGCCCAGGCTGTTGAGTCTCTGTTAGACCATCCTCCTTCAAAAGAAGGGGTGCGTGGTCGTATCCTTTCTCATTTCAGTGTCTCCCGGATGGTGGATCAAACGCTTCAAACTTTAGCAAAGGCATGTATCCCTTCATGAAAATTGCCCATCTAATTACCGGCCTGGGTCTAGGGGGCGCAGAGCGGCAATTAAAAGCGCTGGTAACGGACCAGAAGAACCACTCCCTCTCCCATATCGTTATTTCTCTCAAAGATGAAGGCGTCATCGGCAGGCAATTGGCTGGCCAACCAGGCGTTTCCCTTTACTGCCTTAATCTCCATAAATCGGTCGCGGGCCTTTGGCGGCTCTATCAGATTTTGCGGCGGGAGAAGCCAGATGTCTTGCAAACTTGGCTCTATCATGCAGATTTGGTAGGGTTAATTGTTGGAAAG
>JAJONN010000068.1 GCA_021323455.1 Alphaproteobacteria bacterium
CGTTATCGGGAATAAGCTAAAGGTACTGGCAAGCTTTGACCGAAAAGGTGCGTAGTTGGATACCGTTCTTCCATATAAAGGTACGTAACATAAAACCACTGGTGAAAAAGGCAGGACTCAAACGGCCCCGGGAGGTGAACCTCCCGAGGCACGCATGATAACGACTTTATAAAGAGATATTCATGTGATCAAAAATCACTTTGCTGCGCTTACGGGCAGCTCTTCAGCCACACAAGTGGTCCCAATGTCATTATTCTGAAAGGTAACTTTATAGTCTTTGTCTACGCTTAAATGCTCACATTTCCCGCCTGGCGTAAAAGCACTTGTATCTCCCTTAATCGAGAAATAAGACTTTCCACTGAACTGTTTTACATCTAAAGTCAGCGTAGAGTTGTAATCAGCTGGGATGGTCTGGGTAAAAGCCGTGGCAGTATCACCCTCTGGCTCAATTTTTATTTTAATCTCTTTTTTGTTTTCATTCACAATTTGAAGCTGAACAGCATGTGTTGCTGTCAAGCATGCGGCCAATACTGCTACAGGGAGAATCGCTTTCTTAAGTCTCATAACATTTCCTTTCTTTCTTTAATTAATGAACCAAGTCCCCTGGCGAGAGAAGAACAAAGCTTTAGAGCCATTTTTAACATGGGCAAGCCATAGGCCAACCCTCGCCAAGTTCTTTTGTAAGATAGCTCTTTTTTCCTTTGTGTACAATATGCTCTTTACTCATCTTTAACCCGCTCCCTAAAATGAGATAGCCCTGTTTGGGAAAGGCCCTAACCCTGAAGATTCTTGACAAGACGAACAGGTTCCCTCATATTATAAATGATCATAGGGAGTTCATAAACATGGATCGAATCATCACAGGCTAATAACCGGTATTTAGGATTTTTCTTAAATACCGCACGATTAAACCTGCTTCTTTAATCTAAACCTGCTTCTTTAATCAATCATGCGGTTAAGTAAAGCCACGAGAGTGGCTTTAAGTGATGTTACATTTCCTGTTTAGTAAAGGATACTTCCCATGAACCCCACCTATAACTTTATCGTCCCATTTTTATTGATATTAATTATTGCAACCGCAGAAATGGCTACAGCCATTTATGCGCCCAGCTTGCCGACTGTTGCCCGATATTTTCATATATCTGAAGCCGTTGCCCAATGGACGGTGAGCATTAACCTACTTGGGCTTGCTCTTTCAGGACCGATATACGGGCCTTGGTCTGACTGCTACGGCAGACGAATCGTTTTACGTACCGGCATGGGGTTGTTTTTATTGGGCTCCCTTTTTTCTTGGGGGGCCGATTCCATACATGTTTTACTCATCTCTCGATTTATACAAGGTCTCGGCGCTGGCGTTGCCGTTGTTGTATCTTTCGCTGTCGTGCGCGACTTATTTGACGAGAAAAAGAGTGCCCAAGTTTTATCCTATATGGGAATGGCCATTGCCTTATCCCCAGGCATTGCCCCTATCTTGGGCGGCTATCTCACGTGCCATCATGGGTGGAAAATGTGTTTTGGCGTTCTCAGCATCGTTGCAACGGCCATTGTTCTGCTTCTCTGCTTCTGGATGCCCGAAACCTTGCCGGAAAAGAAGCGGTCTCACTTTTCGTTAAAAGCCATAAGAAGAGGGTATTGGAAAGTTTTTCAAAACAAACGGTTCCTCATGGTTGCCATGATCCCAGGTTTAATGATTGGAGGAATCTGGGCTTGGGTAACCGCTTTACCTGTGCTTTTTATAGGCTATCTGGATGTGCCGATCCAACACTATGGCTACTATGGCTTTTGCGGTGTCGCCTTTTACGTGATGGGGGCCTATATCAACAGCAGGATTGTGAATCATTTTTCCCTAAAATCCCTGTTAGTCTTCGGGATGGGGTTGTGTATCTTCAGTACATGCTTGTTGGTAGCCGCAGGGTATGGAAACGTAAAAAATCCCTTAGCCTTACAGGCGCTCGGTTTTCCCTTCGCCTTGGGAATGGCCTTCATTTTACCTAATGGAACAGCGCTTGCTTTCTCAGAAGTCCGGGAGGGGTTAGGAACGAGTTCAGCAATTCTTGGGTCATTGGAAATGGCCCTGGGGGCGTTCGCAATATTCTTGGTGGGTCGGTACTTTGATGGGACAATAACGCCGATTGCCGCCATCATGCTAGGGGCAACCGCCTTAAGCGTAGGCATTTATGCTTGCTTAAATAGAAATGCTTTCAACAGCGAACCTACCTGATTAAATGGACAGATTTTTGGTACCGCTGACCTGATCAATCGGTGCCAACAGCATGCTGGAAACCCGAATTATGGATTAAAAAAGGCTGTCATCCGGGACTTTAGCTTTTGTTCGTCTTTTGCGTAGCAAAAGCGTTAAAAAAGCTTAATATTCATGTATTTTTAAAGTTTTTCAATCCTATAGAGACTACATGATTCCCGGGTTCTAAGGAAATCTAAAGGCTCGCTAAAGCTTCAGCTAGGTTTCCTAAGACCCAAGGATGACAACCAGAAGGTGCCGGAAATCACCCTTAAGCCATTGTTTTTCAAGCTTTCTAGTCCATAACACGGGTTGGAAAAAAGGAACCCAAAAAGCTGAGATATCCCAGCTCTGCCTGCTCAAACGGGGTTTATGGTTCCTGAGAAGATGTGCTGTCCCTCAAAAATTAACCCTTACTTTCTTCCTCTTGTTTACCCATCCTTACCCCAGGGCTTACAGAGGGAAATGGCGATGCTGGCCCCCTAAAAGATGAGCTTGTTATAGGTACGGGAGAATTTAGAGGAGATGGTTGAGGGGAACCAAGGTCACGAGAGGGGGCTGGTAAGGCCGCGGTGGAAGGGTAAGGATCTATTATAGGATGGGGGCTCCACTCTCTCCATTCTTGAGGGTCATAAATTGTATGCTTTTCGGTTGCTAAGTATTGTAGAGGGGTTGATTTTGTTAACAACCAATCGAGATACTTTGCAGCCTTATCTGCTGTAAGAAGTTTACCTTCCATGCTCTGAAAGAATTCTACCCTTGGCATAGCTGCTGGATCTACTCCCCGAAGGTCTCGCGAATGGATGGGTGTTTCTACATTTCCTGGATTTACGCCAGCGACCAACAAATCCATTTCTCCCCATGGATTGATTGGGCAGTCAGGGGGAAGCGGCGACGCTTTTCTTAATCCACATTCTTTCCTCAAGGCACGAACGAATTGATCAATTAAGGCTTTTGAAATTGAATATAACAGAGTACCTCCTCCAGGTCTTTCCCCAGCAATTGAGGAAACATAGAGAAGTCGAGCTTGCTTTGCATAAAAAGGAAACAACATATTTGTCAATAACACGGGTGACATAGCATTCGTTTCTAAAGTTCTACGAATCTCCTCTGCAGGTGAGGCAAATACTGCCTCATATCCCAAGGGTGTAATAACGGCAGCATTGAAGGCGATAAAATTTAATTTAGCGCGTTCTCCCAATATTTCGCTTACGTGTGGGCTTATGGATTTTTGTTGTTCTTCAATACCCAAATCTGCAGTGATTGTATAGAGATTGCCAAACCATTCCGTAGTTAACTTTTCTTGTGTATTTAATTGTTTTACATTCTCTAATTTTTCCGCATTTCTTCCTAGCCCTATGACGTTCACGCCCTCACGCCAAAGTAATTTGGCAAGCTCTAAACCAATGCCCGAAGTTATCCCTGTAACAAATGCATACTTTCCTATAAGAGTGGGTAATGGATCAACCGTTGATGCATTAAGGTTACCTTCGTCACCCTCAACGACTACGGCACAATTAAATCCTACGGTTGTTGTTGGTTCTTGGTCGATATAATCGCAAGAAAGATGGAGGGCGCTTAAGGGACCAACCTCGGCACCCCCCTGTTTTGCCAGATCTAATTCAGCCGCAATGGAAGAGGAGGAAAATTCAAAAAGAGAGAAGAGCATCAAAAGAAAAGAAAGAAAAAAATTAATACAGCAGATTTGCATGGGCTTCTCCTTAATATAAAAAACATCATAATCTGTATGAAACTCCAAATTAGTAATTTTTTCAAGACATTTTTCTAAATTTTTCTAAAATCAAAATGTAGAATATTCATAAAGGCTACGGGTTTTTAAGGAAATATAATTAGTAAGGACTAGGCTATGTCCCCTTTTGTAAACAGGCCCTATCCGCGTCATCCTGAAGCCTGGATTTTATTTGTTTTCGCATAAATGAAGCCTTACAAAATCTTAAAATCCACGATGACAGCCCTTTTTAATTCATAACCCGGCTTTAAAACACCAAGATTGCCCATCTTAAAACAAACAACTTTAAGCCTTATTTTTTCAGACTCATCTATTTGAATTTATTGGCTAATATAACGAGATAAGAACTATGGGCAATCAGGGAATTTGACAAACGCTATAAATATCGGTTTAAGCTTTCCCTGATAAAAAGTTTCTTTAACCAAAGGAGAATGGATGATGGACTCTCTCAAAGATCATATTTTAAAAAACCTAACAATCATTTATTGGCGCGCCCTGCGACGTCACAACTGGAAGGTTGCCTTGAAGGCGGTGGAACAACAAATAAAATACGTAACCCTGCTTGAAAAGCAAAGCCTCTCCTTTCAACACCTCCCAAAGGCTATGCGCCTGGAGGAGATGACGGAACCGCAACTCAAGGACTTTGTTGCTGGGCTGGAGAAGCTTTATCCTGAGGTGAAGGATCTTGACCTTGGTTTAGAAGACCTTGACCCAGCCCTGAAGCACCCACCGCCAGCATCTGCCTAATGCCCTTGGTTGTCCCGTTGTCCCCAGTCCCAATGATTGTCCGCACCAGTTCTTGCGACCCACTTATAACCATGAGTGGGAAGCAGGCAAAAAATTAAAAATCTTCCCGCAATACGGAAGTAATCTTGCCCCTATGGCATCCTTGCCGTGGAGGAGGCTACCGAAAGGTAAGGGAATTTCCTGAAGTCAGGGAAGGCTCTTGCGCTCTCTGGCAGGAACCTGCCAGAAAGCGTCGGAGATTTGCCAGATAGAGGGGGATCTCTTGTCCCCAGATGGCAAACCTTGTCATACTGGGGCTAACTGGTGCGGACACCCATTGGGACTGAAAGACGGGAAAGAGGGCAAAAAAAAGAGACACAAAAAACAAAGAGCTTAGGGCGTGTGATCAATTAAAGGATTTTATGGCAAAAAAGGGCTGCTATACCTCTCCCCTTGTGGGAGAGGTCGCCATAAGCGTCAGCGAAATGGCGGGTGAGGGGTAGGATGAGACGCCTGGCATGGATGCTGTTGGAGAGGCTTCATATCCCCTCACCCGTTGCCCTTCGCTCCGTTGTCGCGAATTGCGCCGACCTCTCCCACAAGGGGAGAGGTACAGCAGCCCTCATGCTTCCTGATGCCTGGGATTTACGATTAAGCATACACTATACGAGGGCAAATGTTTCTAAGCCAGCCCTTGTCAAGAACCAGAAGGTTACGAAATTCTGAAAAGAAGGTGCCTATTGATTCTTAAAATCGTGTTTCCATCCTTGTCAAAAGGCCCTCTCTCTTTCGCTTTTTTTATACCACAGGCAGGTTCATGATGCCCCTTCCTCCGATCCTCTTATTTTTATACTGTGACGCAAAAAAACGCCTTC
The DNA here is from genome assembly GCA_021323455.1 of Alphaproteobacteria bacterium. Taxonomy (GTDB): domain Bacteria; phylum Pseudomonadota; class Alphaproteobacteria; order Paracaedibacterales; family VGCI01; genus VGCI01. The sequence goes on from JAJONN010000068.1 coordinate 5,591, forward strand.
AGGCCGCAATCCCAAGCGCCCTATGCCTCAAAATCGGCAAGATGGCCCGGTGTGTCCGTTTTGCTTATCGCAGGGCAAAAAAATGCCTTAAGGTTTATGAGGAGGAACGGCAACGCTATGTATGGGATCACCGCGCGCGTCCCAACCAACGCCCCCCGGCTGGGAACTGGCGAACCTGGCTGATCCTTGCTGGGCGGGGGTTTGGTAAAACCCGAACCGGCGCTGAAACCATACGGGGCTGGGTCAAGAGTGGGCGCTGCCGGCGCATTGCCTTGATCAGTAAAACCATCAGCGAAGCACGCGCTGTCATGGTAGAAGGGATCAGCGGGCTTCTGGAAATCCACCCCCCGCAGGAACGCCCTCTCTTCCAGCGCACGCGCCAGCAGCTTGTCTGGCCTAATGGGGCGGTGGCAACACTTTATGGCGCAGACCATTTTGACCGGTTGCGCGGCCCCCAGTTTGATGCGGTCTGGATGGATGAACTGGCCAAGTTCCGGTACCCGGAAGAAGCCTGGAACCAGGCGATGCTGTCGTTGCGCCTGGGCACTGACCCCCGGTGCATTGTGACCACAACCCCGCGTCCCATTCCCTTGATCGAGAAGCTCCTGGCCCGCAGCGATGTGGCCGTGACGAAAGGAACGACTTTTGAAAACCAGCCCAACCTGGCCCCGGCTTTCCTGGACGACATTGTCAAGCAGTTTGAAGGCACACGCCTGGGCGCGCAGGAACTTTATGCGGAACTCCTGACAGAACAGCCAGGGGCCCTCTGGCGGCGGGAGTTGATTCGGTACCAGGAGCCCTCTTATGATGAGGAA
>JAJONN010000069.1 GCA_021323455.1 Alphaproteobacteria bacterium
TGGGCCTGTTTCCAGGACAGCCGATAGGGCGTCGCCGTCAATATCATCGTCGTTGCCCAGGATACCGGCTGCTGGAACGATGAGCGGTATATCTTCGTCGGTTGTATAAGCATCATTAACAGCCACAGGCGCATCGTTGGTGCCCGTAATGGTAATCGATTGAGTGCCGACAGAGGTCAGGTTGCCATCTGTAATTGTATAGTCGGCCTTTATAATGAGACTCTCATTCGTGCTTAACGCATTGAAAAGATGATTAGGATCATAGAGCGTCTCATTTCCAAGCATGTCAATCTTTAGGGTTGCTGTTTGTCCCCCCATTGTCAAAAGAACGGTACTTCCGTTGCCATCCTTAAAGGATCCATCTACCAACGTTATGGTCATGGTATCAAAAGGGCTGCTGGCATGGGTCGTATCAAGCCGGACGTTTTGTAAAGACACAAGATGCAAAGGGTTCCCATCCGGGTCGCTGTCATTGGCTAGTTTATTCCCCAAATTAAATATGTTGCTTGTGCTTGTGAAAGCGTTATCTTCAGTCATCGAAAAGCTATCTTGCAGCGCAATAGGCGTGTGATTTTGGTGGGGCTCTCCATAACACTCTTCACCTTGGTCAGCGCGGTGTTGCGCTTCTGTAGCATTAATGATTTCGAGTTTCTCAAAGCCTTTTGTCCCCAATGTGAGCGTCTTGGAAACCCCAAGACGGGCAAGAGCGGCGTCATATTGGGAGAAATCAAAGACCACGCCATTCTTTTTTGCGTTGGCAAAATCTGTCTCCATGGTATTGATAAGGGAGGTAAGCTTTGCATAGTCACTATCGCTGAATACCAAGACCAATGTATCCTGCCCATCATTTTGAACGGATGTGCCAGAATCTTGGTAGTAGTCATGGAATCCCTGGTTTTCATCAACGAAGTGGACAACTGTATCCACACCAGCGCTGCCATTGATCACATCATTGCCAGCCCCTGCATTGATGCAGTCATCGCCAGCGCCTCCGATGAGATCATCATTTCCGTTGCCGCCAATTAAATGGTCATTGCCCTCGCCCCCAACAAGCCGGTCATTTCCATCCTTACCAAAGAGGTCATCGTTACCTGCTCCACCGACAAGCATGTCGTTAAGATTTGTGCCAATGAGGGTGCCATCTTTGTTTGTTGTGATACTTTGGGAAGCTTGAAACTGGATAACAGGCGGTACAATCTCAAATGTAATGTGTTCGATATTGACGATCTTAAGGTTAATATCTTTACTGTAACGAGAAAAATCAAAAACTTGCGATTTATCTGACTTATTAAAGTCCAAGAGGGCTTTTTGAAGGATATCATACTGTTCCTGGGTTACAACCAACTGAAGGGTATCACCCCCCGTGCCGCCGTCATAATAATCTCTGGCTCCCACGTTATCGTTGATATTATGGATAATAACGTCGTTGCCATCCCCTGCCATAACCGTGTCATCCCCTTTACCGGCATCGATAATATCATCTCCCTTGCCGCCACTTATTAAATCTTTGTCCAAGGTTCCGTATAATATATCGTCCCTATCGCCGCCATTTATTGTGTTTATTGTTGTTTTAGGTGAAGGAGAGCTAGGTTGTTGAGGGGTGCTTTTGGCCATTTTATCCTCCATCGAAGTATAGAATAGGAAAATTGATCATCCAACATACGATTTAGTACAAATTTTACTAAAATCAATACAGAATAAAAAATAAAATTTGGAAATATTCTCTCTATTTTGACGTTGTTCTTATCTTCTAAAGTATTTCCCGCAATAGGGTCTGTCCCTCTTTGTAAAATAGCTCTATCTGTGTAGGGCAAAATTAATTATTCACTCTACCGGACCTTTTTCTTAATCAATTAGGTGCGCTTCTACCTGCACCCCCAGCATCGGCTCCATAATCATTTGCGCTTTTCCAAAAAATTAACACATAATTAACAAGTGGATAGGTAATCTATTTTTAGGGGCCTGAAAATTCAGGTCATTTATTTTATGAAAGGGAATGGCTAACGTGGCCGACGCACCTTTGCTGAATCAGCACCCGTCCCGGAAACGCACATCCAAGCCAGGGTCCGTTTTTCCGTGGAAACGATGGGATATCATTCTCAGTACGGTTGTGCTGAATCTTTTATCCCTTGCGATCCCTATCCTGGTTTTGCAGCTCTACGACCGTATTATCCCCAATCAAGCTTATAGTACCTTGTCACTATTGGGGATTGCCGTTGGGGTTGCCGTCATTCTGGAAACTTCGTTACGGTTTAGCCGGGGCTATGTCTTAAGCTGGCTGGGCATGCATTTTGAACACGGCGCCGCGGTTGGGGCTTTTCAGCATTTGGTTAATGCCACTTTGGGGGATCTTAACAAAAAAGGGGTTGGAGAACACGTCGAGAATATTGAGAGCGCAACAATTTTAAAAGAGTTTTTAGCAGGGCAGGGGTTCCTGATCTTGCTGGACTTGCCCTTTGTTCTGTTATTCTTGGGCATTATTGCTTATTTTTCCCTTTACATTGCTTTAGCGGCTGTTGCCATTCTCGGCGCTTTCGTATGTCTGGCCTGGATCTTGGGGCACCTCTTACGTCGCCATCTGGAAAAACAGCTAGATGTTAACGACCGGCGGTATAATTTTATCGTCGAAATTTTAACCAACCATCATACGCTCAAAGCCCTGGGCATGGAAGACCTTCTCCTGCGGCGCTATGAACACATTCATAACACATGTTCAAACGTGAACTATAAGGTTTACTTGTACGCCGCAGAAGCGCGGGATTTGGGAAGCATGTTTTCTTATATCATGTTTGTCGGCGTTGTTGCCGTGGCGGCCTTGCAGGTGATTAGTGAAGCGGCCACCATTGGGGTTATGGCTGCCGCCATTGTGTTAACCAACCGGGCCATGCAGCCCATTCAAGCGGCCATGGGCGTCTGGACGCGGTTCCAGTATTTTACCATTGCGAAGAAGCGCATAGAAGACCATTTCAGCTTGGCTCTTGAGCCACCCTTGGCACAGGGAGTAGCCACGCCCATTCAAGGCAAGCTGGCCTTGGCAGGGGTTTCTTTTCAGTACGCCGATGGTAAGCCAGAGATTTTGAAAGATATTAACCTAACCATTCAGCCTGGATCGACCATAACCATCCATGGGCGAAATGGCGCGGGCAAGACGACCCTCATGTGGATGCTCATGGGAAACCTTCACCCAACAGCGGGGAGCGTTTTTATTGATGATGAACCGATCAGCAGCTATTCCTACCGCGATTTGCGCCGTCAGATGGCTTATATCCCGCCAAAGGGCATCTTGTTTCAAGGAACAATTCTAGAAAATATGACCATGTACCGAGGAGCAGCCTATACCGATGACGCTTTAGGACTTGCCCGACAATTGGGGTTGGACGAATGGATCCGCCGCTTGCCTTTGGGGTACGAAACAAAAGTAGGGGACCAGCTTTTTCTCTTGTTGCCAGATGGCATCCATCAGCGCATTTGCCTGGTGCGCGCGCTTGTGAACCGTCCCAAGATCCTGATTCTGGATGAGGCAAATACGTCCCTGGATGAAAATGGGGACCGCTTGCTTCGTCAGGTTGTTCAAAGCCTTCATGGCAAAGTGACTATTATATTCGTAACTCACCGCCCTTCTATTCAAGAGTTGGCCGATGCGTCTTATGAGTTATTGGACGGGGCTTTAATGCCAAAAAAATTGTTGTCTCTTCCGCAAGGGCCAGGAACTTCCACCCAAGATTCTGCCATGCCCGGATCTGCCGACAACGCCCAAACAAAAAAAACAGAAAAGAACGGGGGCAGAAAAACAGAACAAGACGTACAAGGAACAGGGAAGAAGGCGATCCTTAAACCTTTGTCTCAGGGTCCTTCCGAATCATTAGGGATGAAGCCATGACAAGAAAACCGTTTAATTACTATGATTGTGTCATGCCTTTACTTGAAGCCTTGGGGTGGCATGGACATGCCCGCCGTATTTTTGAAGCTGTTCCTTACCTGGCTACTACGATAACGCTAACGGATTTACAAAATCTGATGGCCAATTTGGGATATACGAGCAAAAGCTGTAAATCAAACCTGCGCCAGTTGCCTGATGAGCTGATGCCTTGTTTGTTTATCAGCAGCAAGGGAGATATTTATATCCTGTCTGGAAGGGAGGATGAAACCATTCAGGCCGTTGATTGCCGTACCAACCAGAAAGTAACCTTGGCTGAGACTGTATGGATGCGAGGAACTGTTTATACCTTTTATCAACAACCGGAAAAGGCTCCTCAACGGGGAAGTTGGTTCAGCACTGTTCTTGCGCGCTTCCATTCCTTTATTTATTGGTTGATGGGGCTTGGTGTTTTGTCAAGTTTGTTGAGTTTAAGCTCCATTGTTTTTATCACGGCCGTTTATGACGAAGTTGTCCCCTCACGGTCTGAGGTTACGTTAGGCTTTTTCGCTTTGGGCCTCGTTTTAGCACTGTGCTGTATTCAGTTTGTCCATGTGATTCAGAATCGCGCCTTGTCGTACCTTGGGGCAAGGCTGGACATGATCATTGGTACAGAGGTCATTCGCCATATTATGAATTTGCCTATGCCCTTGATGGAAGGGGCTTCTGTCGCCAGCCAGGTTGCTCGGTTGCGCCAATTTGATAGCGTGCGCGAAACCTTCACAGGGCCGATTGCCCAGATTCTTCTGGAGGGGCCTTTTATGATCATTTTCCTGGTGGTCCTGTTTATGATCGCTGGGCCCCTTGTCCTTGTTCCCTTGCTGATGATTTTTGTCTTTGTGGTGCTGGGCCTCATTATGTTCCCCATCTTGCGCCAATCAACCCGAAAACTGTCCGCCGCTTCCGTTGAACGGCGAAAATTCTTGCTGGAAGGAACGTCCAACTTAACGACGATTAAACATTTGGCAGCGGAAAAAACTTGGGTGGGCCGATTCCAGGATGTCAGCGCCGCTCTATCAATTACACAAAAGCGCTCAGAACTCCTCTCCTCCTTAGCCACAAACTTAAGCCAAACCATTATGAAAATTGCTGGGTTAATCGTGATCATCTGGGGGGCTGTGCGGGTAACAGACAACCTTATGACCATTGGATCCTTGATCGCAGTTGTTTTGCTGGTCTGGCGGGCGCTTTCTCCCCTTCAAAGCGCATTTATGATTCTGGGGCGTTTTGATCAGATTATGGATAGTTTAGCGCAGATTAACCGGCTTATGAGTATGCCGACGGAACGGCGCCCTATAACGGGAAGCCCGCATCGGTTTGAAGGGCTGGTTCGTATCCAAAATGTCGGGTTCCGCTATCCAAATGATCCTCACCCTGCCTTACAGGGGATCATGATGGAAGCCAGGCCAGGAGAAATTGTCGCTATTGTGGGACAAAACGGTTCAGGGAAAACGAGCTTGTTAAAACTCTTGCTGGGTTTCTATTACCCGCAAGCTGGCTCTATTACGGTTGATGGCATTGATATCCGCCAGTTTGACCCAATGGTATTACGTCAATCTATTGCCTACGTGCCTCAACAAAACCAGTTTTTTCATGGGACGCTTGCCCAAAATTTACTGTTTTCTGCGCCAGAAGCTACG
>JAJONN010000070.1 GCA_021323455.1 Alphaproteobacteria bacterium
CCATACCCCTCCTGATTGTTTCCTCATCAGTTCCTCCCTCTTTTGGGAGGTACCTTAACATACTTTCCTTCTTTCTTAAAATTTGTCCGGTGCTAAGATCGAGCCGTTGCAGTTTGTTGATCAAGAAAACCAACCGCGTATCTTCTTCCATAAAGACCAATTTTCCTGGCTTGTTGGCTTTTTTGCTTCTGGTTCAAGATTAACCCTGGCATCTTTTTTTCTATTAAACCACCAGGTAGTAATATCCAAACCACGGTACTTTGGGGTGATTTTTGGCCTGGATAAGTGATCCCACCAGGCTACACGCGCAACCCCGCTATGCCAGGAGGGGATCATATAATAGTTCCACAAGAGGATGCGGTCCAAAGCTTTTGCATGGTTTATCAAGGATTTATAGCTCCTGGCCCCAATAAGCTGTTCGATAAGTTGATCGACAACCGTGTTTTTGATGCCAAAAAAGTTGTGGGTTCCGGGAATATCCGCGCGTTCAGACCCAAAAAAATCCCGCTGCTCATTCCCAAGGGAGGGGCTGTGAGGGATACCCGCATAAATCATATCAAAATCCAGGTTATCCACGCGAAGCTGATAAGCAGCTGCGTCCAGATTTCTGACCTTCACTCCTATGCCCACTCTCTTTAAGCGCAACGCAAAGTTGAGGATGATTTTTTCCAGCGCTTTGTCGTAGATCAATATTTCAAAGGTTAAGGGTTTGCCTGTTTCCGTATGGGCCATGGTAGCATTCCTGACTTCGTAGCCAGCTTCTTTTAATAAACCCTGGGCTTGTTCCTGAAGGGCGCGATGGTCGGTTTCCGTTTGTGGGGCCGGCAATGTAAAGCCTTGTGTCAGCACTTCCGGCGGCAATTGATCCTGAAACGGCTGAAGAATGGCTTTTTCGTCCTCAGAAGGAGGGCCTTTGGCTTCAAAATCTGAATTGGGGTAATAGCTCAAGTTTCTTTTATACAATCCATAGAATAAATGTTTGTTGATCCAGGGAAAATCGAACAGAAGCGTCAAGGCTTTGCGGACGCGGATGTCTGAGAACAGCGGGCGGCGGGTATTAAAAATCAGGCCGACAGTGCCGTCAGATAAAGAATGGGGGAGTTCCTCGCGTTTGATCCGGCCTTGCTTGAAAGCTGGAAAATCATAGGCTGTGACCCAATTTTTAGCTATATTTTCCTGGCGTAAATCGTATTGACCAGACTTGAATCCTTCAAACAAGGCATTATTTTCAAGATAGTAATCTGTCCTGATCTTGTCAAAGTTATGGCGCCCTTTTTGGCTGGGAAGCAACTGACCCCACCAGTTTTTAACCCGTTTAATCACAAAAGAACGACCGGAGGATACGGTATCTACCTCGTAAGGTCCGGAAGAGGGACCGGCTTTCAGGCTTGTTTCCTCAAAAGGGTGCGTTTCATAATATTTTTTGGATAAAATGGGAAGTTGGCCCAGAATTCCCGGAAGTTCCCGGTTTGTGGTTGTGTTAAAAGAAAATTTAATTGTATGTTCATCCAGCTTTTCAACCTTGCTAATGTTTTTGTAATACGTGCGGTACATCGGAAGGCCTTTTGTCCGCAAAGTCTCAAAAACCCAAATGACATCATCGGCGGTGACAGGATCCCCGTTGCTAAACTGTGCTTTAGGGTTGAGCCGGAAGATGACCCAGGAGCGGTCAGGGGCAAGCTCAATGGATTCAGCGGCATACCCGTAAGACTCTCCGGAGCGGTCAAAGGCTTCCTCTAATAAGGTTGCGGTTGTCAGCAAGACCAGGGCAGGGGCAAGGCCTTTAACAATGTAAAAATTTAAGCTGTCAAACGTACCCAGGTTGCCTAAACGAAGCGTACCTTCCTTTGGGGCGTCCGGGTTGACATAGTCAAAATGAGTAAAATCTGCTGGATATTTAAGACTGCCATAGACTGAGAAACCATGGGATGGGGAAGGAAGGGGAGGGGTGACAGGAGGCGCATCCGCCAAGGCTGATTGGATGCCACTTCCCAAGAGATATAAAGCGCAAAAGAGATTTTTCATAGAGTCCTTTCATTTGGATGGGGTAGAGGATGAGGCCGACGTTGGTAAAGGTACAGGTGTGTCGCTTAAGGTATGCAGGTAGGCAATGACATCAGCCCGTTCCTGTGGGTCCTTTAAGCCAACGAAAGACATTTTTGTTGCTGATACAAAGGCGCGCGGCTTATGGAGGAGGATATTCATTTTTTCATCATCCCAAGTGCCGCCTTTATCTTTAAAGCCGGAGGAGTACGCAAAGTCTGCAGCATGAGCAACCTTTGCACCGATAATGTCCCACAAGTTTGGCCCGGTTCTGTGAGCAGCCCCTTTCTCGAAAGTATGGCATTGGGTACATTTCTTCACAATAGCCTGGCCCCGCTCAACGCTAGCGGATGCCAGGAGGGGCGTAATGGGCTTGAGGGTTTCTTCTTCTGTTGGTTTTCCACCGGTTGAGGTTGCTGCTTCAACGCCTTCGATGATGAGCACAGGTTTTTCGAGTTTTGTGGGGCGTACTAGATGGTCTGACACCAAGCTTCCGGTCATCGCGACCAAAAGGGCCACCAAAACACTCGCCGTGATTTTGTTAAACTCGAAACTATCCATTTCTTAACAGTGACTCGCACAAGGTTCCCTTTGGTTATGAGTATAAAACCAAATGGGCTTGCCTGCGAACCCTTTAAAAATGTTTTAACGTGCTTTTTTAGGGGGCTTGTGGCATTGTATCGGCAATACCAAGATCCAACGTTACGCGAGGTTAACAGCATGACAACGACAAACCCGATCATTTTAATCCCTTCCCGTATGGCGGCTGTTCGGTTGCCAAATAAACCCTTGGCGGATATCCATGGGGAGCCGATGGTTGTTCATGTGTGGCGTCGAGGCATGGCAGCAAACGTTGGTCCCGTTGTTGTTGCCTGTTGTGGTCCTGAAATTGAAGGCGTCGTCAAGCAAGCGGGTGGGCAAGCCGTGATTACAGATCCTGACTTGCCAAAGGGAACGGACCGGATTTATGCAGCCTTAAGGGAAATTGACGCCAGTAACCCAGGCCAGCTTCACGATGTGGTCATCAACCTGCAAGGAGATTTACCGACGATCAGCGCGTCTCTCTTGCGTCAAGTTCTGGTACCGTTGTCAAATCCGGCTGTTGATGTAGCGACCATTGCTGCGCCCATCACCCAGGAAGCGGATTTAACAACCCCCAGTGTCGTGAAGATTGCCATGACGGAGCCTCAAGAGATGTCCGGGGGCGTCAAGGTAGGTCGGGCTTTGTATTTTTCCCGAAGCCCTATCCCGTCTGGTGGGACTGTTCATTACCACCACATCGGTGTTTATGCTTTTCGCCGCAAAGCCCTGGAAGCTTACGTGGAAATGCCTGTTTCTCCTTTGGAAGCCGCGGAACAGTTGGAGCAACTGCGTGCCCTAGAAGCTGGAATGCGCATTGACGTGGCAATTGTCAATGAAATTCCTCCCAGCATTGACACGCCAGAAGAGTTGGATCATGTTCGGAATGTTTTTAAACTCCATTCTGTTGTCTAGGTTCCATCCGTTTTTATAAGAAGTCTATTACGTTAAATCATTCATTTTGGCACTCAGGACTCTTTCGTGGAGATTAGGTTTTTTGATCCCCTGACAGCCTCTTAAAGCTCGGGGTTAATGACCCGGCCTACTCACTGGACACTTAAAGTCCGCACGTTTGAGAGACATTATGTCAGAAGATTTTTCTTTTTCCTGTGGTAACGGGGCGTATCTTATTGATGTTCCTTCCAGGAAACCTAGTCTTGCCTTGAGAATGGTCAAGCTGCTTCTAACAAAAGTTCCATTAAAAAACATCCCTCCCATTCCTCAATACCTTCCTATCATTAGAAAAGGGTGGGAGCGACTTAGCCATCTTCTGCCTATTTCCCCAATGGCAGCTTGCACGCCTTTTACCTTGGGTTCTTTGCAAGCAGAGTGGGTCATTCCCTGCGCACTAGACCATAAAGCTACCCTCCTTTATCTACATGGGGGGGCTTATTGTTTGGGGTCCATTACTACGCATCGCTCTTTTCTCACTTATTTAAGCGCTTATACCACCAGCCGCATACTGGCCATTAACTATAGGTTAGCGCCAGAATATCCGTTCCCAGCCGCCCTCGAGGATGCCCTTGATGCCTATAAGTGGCTACTTACACAAGAGGGAGAGGAGCCAATTTACATTAGCGGTGACTCAGCAGGTGGCGGCCTGGCTCTTGCTCTTCTTTTAACCTTGAAAGATCAAAAGTTTCCTTTGCCAACAGGCGCAATATGCTTTTCGCCATGGGTTGACCTCACTTGCCAACTTAACCCTTTAAGAACCCATCAAGATTTAAGGCGATATATACCGTTGCTCTCTGCCATAGCAAATTTATATACAGCAAGCGGAAAACCTTATCATCCACGGATATCACCTGTATATGGCGATTTCGCCGGCCTTCCTCCTCTTTTTGTCCAAGTCAGCAGAGATGAGCTTCTCTTTTCAGATGCAATGAAGCTCTTTGAAAAAGTTAAGCAGGATAATGGAGCTATTATTTTAGAAGCATGGCAAGATATGTTTCATGCCTGGCCTTATGCTGCCTCTTTTTTACCAGAAGGGCGAGAAGCACTCACCCATGTCAGAAAGTTCATGGAAAAGCTGTCTGGATGTGGCTAAAGTCAACCTTTCTCGCCTCTAACACAGCGTTCACTTAATTTTGACCTTGAACCAACAGGAACCATGAGAACCAACAGGAACCATGAGGGCTGTTTATACCTCTCCCCTTGTATGCGAATCAAGAGCAAAAGAATGAATTGACTTAAGAGCGCCAACCCATAATGTAGACCTGTTTTACAGCAAAAGAACAGGAGTACTAACAATGGATTGGCAAGAACAATTAATATCGGTTTACCTGGTGGTATGTAAAGAGTATCAACAAAGATTGTGTGGTTCCATAACTCGGCTTTCAAATTACTGCCCTATGATTTTTCCAGATGAAGAGGTTATAACCATTTATCTGTTTGGGGTTATGAGTGGCCGCTATAGGGTCAAAGATATTTATAATTATACGGCCCGTCACTTACGGGGGTGGTCTCCCAACCTTCCAAGTTATGAGGGATACGACTATCGGCTTAATAAAATATCCCATTTATTTGAAGGCTTAGTAGATAGTTTATTGTCTAAAATTCCTATGGATACGGCTCACGACCTCCCTGCCTTGATAGATTCAATGCCCATTATATTGGCGCATCGGGGGAGACGTTTTAAAGCTTGCGTGGCACAAGAAATTGCAACCCCTAATGGGTATTGCGCTACGAAGAAGTTGCATTACTATGGCGTGAAGCTTCATATGGTGGGGTGCTATCGAAAAGGTTCTTTGCCACTTCCTGTGAATTTAGGTATTACCGATGCAGGGACTGCTGATGTTAAGGTTTTGGACCAGATTGAGAAGGTTCTTCCAGAAGGATTGAGGCTTTTTGCAGACAAAGCTTACCAAAAGGAGAATCAGCCCATCGTCCAAAAAGAAAGGGTGACTCTGTATAC
>JAJONN010000071.1 GCA_021323455.1 Alphaproteobacteria bacterium
TTTATCGTCAAGATTTCCGTAACCTCTTATCTGTTATTCTAGTCTAGACGAAGTTGGTATCAAATTGCTACAACTTGAAGATAATATAATCTTACTGAGAGAGGAAATACAAATGTCTACAGAACCAAAAGAAAAGAATGCAACAGCTATGACCTTGCCAATTACAATTCATGCCCAATATATTAAGGATTTTTCTTTTGAGAACCCAAGCCCAATCACATCTTTTACAAATGAAAACCATGCCCAACCTAATATTTCTGTGAGTATCCAAGCAAAAGCTGACAATCTGGGAGGCCGCAACTTTGAAGTTGTTTTGGATATCCGCATCGATGCAACACGAGACGGGAACTCCCTTTTCGTGACGGAATTAAGTTATGCCGGCATCATCTCTCTGGGGGAAAGCGTTGCAGAAGAAGACGCAGGACCTCTCTTAATGATTGAATCGCCCCGTTTGTTATTCCCATTCGCTCGCAATATCCTAGCTGATGTAACCCGTGATGGTGGATTCCCGCCTTTAATGCTTGCTCCTGTTGATTTTGCCGCTCTTTATGAGCAGCAAAAAAACCAAGAACTCAAAGATGGTAAAAGCGGTTCAAAAGAATAGAATGGTCACTATCTGTTTTAGGGGGGAGGGGAAGAAAACTCCCCCTCCCTTAATAAAAGGGCAACGCCATAATCTTTATGATTCTGCACCCTATAAATCATTCTCACCTTCTATCCTTGCCCAAAAATAAACGTGCAATATGATTGCAGGTTCGGTATAGTCAAGCGGTATAATACTATGTCATGTCTGAATCCATAAGTTCACGGAAGCGTAAGGCATGCAAAAATGTCAGATAACCAGACTGTAGCGCAAAAGATAATCCTGGTTACAGGAATGTCGGGGGCAGGACGGTCAACGGCCTTGAAGGTTCTTGAAGACTTAGGCTATGAAGCTATCGATAACCTTCCCTTAAGCTTGCTTCCTCATTTATGTGATCAAATTCCATCCTGGGAACGTCAGAATCCTTTGGCAATTGGAATCGATACGCGATCTTATGGTTTTGATCTCAGCCGATTTCGGGCACTGTTTCAAACACTGCCCACCATCTTAACCATTTCCGTCCGCCTTCTTTATCTCGAATGCGACGATGCTGTCCTTTTGCGCCGGTTTACAGAAACACGCCGGCGGCACCCTATCGGAGAATCCTCTTTACCTGACGCTATTTCTCAAGAGCGTCAATTGATTGATCCCTTAAAATCCTTAGCTGAGGTCGTCATTGATACCTCACACTTGTCTATGCCTGTTTTTGGACAAATGGTACGTCAACATTTCAGCCTTGACGAATCATTGACCCTCTTAATTCGCTTAATGTCCTTTTCTTACCGACGCGGATTGCCACGGGAAGCGGATATGGTTTTTGATGCCCGTTTTCTTTCCAATCCCCATTATGAAAAACCCTTTCGAGCTTTAACAGGCAAGGATGCCGCCGTGGGGGAATACCTAACGCAAGATTCCAACTGGCAAGCTGTCTACAAGTCCTTACAAGCAATTATTTCCCATTCTTTGAAAGGCTTCCGTCTGACGGGCCGCAGTTACCTTACCATTGCCTGCGGTTGTACAGGCGGACAACATCGATCTGTTTTTTTAGCGGAGCAATTATCAAAATGGCTTCACAACGGAGGAGAAAGGGTTATGATTGAACATCGGGATTTGCCAGGCAAGTTAGCTCCTGAACCTCGCCCGAACACGCAAAATTAAGGAATCCATCTGCGAATCGGTTATCGTCATGAAAGGATAGAAGAACATGATTGGTCTTGTCATTGTAACCCACGGTCAACTTGCAAAGGCCTTTGTTGAAGCATTGGAATATGTGGTCGGGTCCCGTGAAAATATCCGCGCAATCTGTATTTACCCTGAGGATAATGTTGATGAACATCGGGAAAATATTTTGAAAACAGTAGAGCAAGTTGATAGGGGCCAAGGCGTTATTCTTTTGACGGACCTTTTTGGCGGCACCCCCTCTAACCTAGCCATTTCAGCCTTGGGCGTAAAACCCGTAGAAGTCATCGCGGGGATTAATTTACCAATGCTCGTCCGCCTCGCACGTCTGCCGGAAGGAACGCCTTTAAAAGAAGCCGTTGCCCAAGGTCAAGAAGCGGGTCGTAAGTACATTCATGCTGCTTCTGCTTTACTTGAAAGCAAGATTCTTGAACCGACCACGAAAGATCAACGGTCAAAAAAAACGGCATAGCCTTGAGGCATTGTCAATGAACAAGCGTACGGTAAACTACCAATCTGTCAAAATTGTCAACCTCTTGGGTTTACATGCCAGGGCAGCAGGCAAGCTCGTGAATTTAGCAGGTCAGTTTAACGCCATTGTGACTCTTGAGAAAGATAATCAGCGTGCATCGACGGACTCGGTTATGGAGTTGATGATGCTTACAGCAGGACCCGGAGACACGGTTGTTATCAAGGCAGATGGACCGGAAGCAGTCGCTGCCGTTAAAGCGGTTGCCGAGTTAGTACAAGACGGTTTTGGGGAGAGGGTTGTAAGCTCAAAAGTCAAGCCGCAAGAGACGGATCTTTAACAATCTTGAGAAGGGCCTGCAACGTCTCGCAAGTTACATCAGACGGATATCCCGTGAGTTCATGGGGCGTAAAGTGCCGTTGAAAAGCGCGGCATATTTTTTGAGTATTTTCATCCCAAATGCCTGTTTGAGGGCAATCATAGCCAATGTCAGATAAAGCGCGCTGAACTTCCAGGCTATCCATCAGGGGGAGCGGCAGCAAGTGGGGTCCGGCTTTGGCTTCAAAAGGCCAAAGACCAAAGCCCTTCCTAGCAAGGTTAGCCCACGGAAACAATTCGCCAGGATCACTTTTTCGCAACGGCGCAACATCCGAATGTCCTACAACCCGGTGAGGAGGAATGGCATAGGTTTTTGTCAGGTGATCCAATAAATCAATCAACGTATCGAGTTGAGGGATTGAGAAAGGCTCGAGGCCAAAAGTATGCCCAAAATTATCCAGCTCAATCCCAATGGACCGATTGTTGATATCGGTCTCCCCCTGCCATGAGCTGACACCCGCATGCCATGCGCAATATGCTGGGTCAACCAGTTGGTAAAGTGTGCCTTTTTTATGGATCAAAAAATGAGCGCTCACCTTCGTTTCTGCATCACATAGCCGTGCGAGAGCTTCTTCTGCATTGCGCATATCTGTGTAGTGAAGAACGATCAAGTCAAGGGACGCATCTGGAGAGCGTCGCTCAAAATTGGGCGAGGGGCAGTCGATCTTTTTCAGCATCAATCATGCCTTTTTCTCATTTCATTATGGCAATAACTATCGGGGATCAAGACGATAAAAACAACTAAATTATATCCGGAAAGACCTAAGGCAGAATCACTGAACTTGATATCTTCTCTTGAAAAAAAATAGAAAGGGAGCTATTGATAGGTCTGTCTGATGATGAAGGGGGGCCATAGCTCAGCTGGGAGAGCGCTACGATGGCATTGTAGAGGTCAGGAGTTCGATCCTCCTTGGCTCCACCAATCTCAAACGATACATTAACGTTTTATTCATAGGTGCCAGCCTAACGAAGGATTAAACCATGAAAAATAAAAATGTAATAGACATCGGTAAACAGGATACGAGGGACATTGAAGAGCTTTTTGAAGATAGTGCTGAAGGCATTTCTAATATGATGAGCTTGATTGTTGAACAACAAAATATTGCCCTTGCCCTGACAAAACTGATTCTGGAATATGGCGATAAAGATAAAAAAACTTCAAAAGAAGAAGTTTTCGAGATTTACGAAGACGCCTTCGATTTTCTCAAAGAACAAATATAGAGATAAGCCGTCCGTTGATGCTTTTAAGCTAAGGTTTGTTAACATTAGATGGTAGATAACGCGGCAGCCTAAACAACCAGAAAGGATATTATATCCTTGTCCCCTGTTCCTGTAGAAGCTTTCAAAACCTTGAATGCCTTGTTCGAGCAACTTGAAAGAGCCGGGTTTGATGCAGAGTGCGATGGTCACTCCCTTGCCTTTGATTTGCCTGATGGACGCCCCTACCTCCTGAATTACCATGGTGTCACCCAACAAATCTGGTTGGCCTCTCCGCTCACCGGAGCGCATCATTTTCGACAGCAAGAGGGCCGTTGGGTTTCCACCCGGGGAGCAGATGAGTTAACCACCCTGTTAGAAGCGGAATTAGCGGTCTCCCTCTCATGACCCAATCCCCCGTCTCCCACCCCTTTAAAATTTCAAAAGATGCTTCTTATGAAAAAAACTTACAAAAATTAAAAATTCTTCTCACGTTTGGAGCGGCTTACCGCCGTCCCCTGATTTTCGCGATCTTTTCCTTAATTGTAGCAGCAGGAATGGTCTTGAGCCTGGGATGGGCGTTGCGCCGTCTCATTGACAACGGTTTTGGTCAATCAGATTCTATGGCCCTGGATTCAATCTTATTATTTATGGGAACCGCTGTTATCTTTCTCGCCCTTGCAAGTTTCGGACGGAGTTACTATATGGGCTGGATCGGAGAACGGGTCGTAACCGACTTGCGTCAACAGCTTTTCAATCATTTATTATCTCTTGATGTTGGTTTTTTTGAATTGACCCGTCCAGGGGAATTGGTATCCCGCATCACAGCTGATACCACCCTCATCCAAGTTGTGCTGGGAGGGTCAGCGGCGGCAGCTATCCGCAATTTATTATTATTGGTTGGTGGCCTCGCCATGATGGTGGCCACCTCCCCAAAATTGACACTCTTGACGCTTATTATTGTTCCTTTCGTTTTAATTCCTATTTTAATTTATGGAAGGCGCGTCCGCCACTTATCACGCCTTACCCAAGACTGCACCGCAGACGTGGGTGGATTTTTGGAAGAAACCCTGGGAGGCATCCGTACCTGCCAGGCTTTTATGCATGAAGAGCGTGACCGAGTCCAGTTTGAAGAGCAAACAGAAAAAGCTTTTGGGGTTGCTGTTCAACGGACCCACTTGCGCTCCCTGTTGGCCTGTCTCGTCATGGTCCTCGTCTTTGGAGGGGTGAGCCTGGTTCTTTGGCAGGGGGGCCAGGATGTGATTGCAGGCAGCCTTGAAGCTGGGCAATTGTCAGCCTTTATTTTTTATGCCATTGTCGCCGCGTCCGCTGCCGGATCATTTTCAGAAATTGTTGCGGACTTGCAACGTGCTCTGGGGGCGCTAGACCGCTTGCGGGAATTATTAGCCACAACCCCAAGCCTAACGTCAGCAACCACAGGAACGGCTCGGAAATTGCCCGTCCCTTCGAGCGGCGTGGTAGCCTTGCATAATATCTGTTTTGCCTATCCCTATAATCCGGAACGCTCCATTCTCAACAATGTAACGTTATCTGCAGCGCCAGGGGAAAAAGTTGCGATTGTGGGCCCTTCCGGGGCTGGAAAAAGTACCATCCTCTCTCTGTTGTTACGGTTCTACGCTCCTCAATCTGGCTCTATTTACCTGGATGGCATTGACGTGCGGGACGTGGATGTCGGCGATGT
>JAJONN010000072.1 GCA_021323455.1 Alphaproteobacteria bacterium
CCATCGCTATGTTGTTTATGGCGGTGACGACCAGTTCTCTCTTGGACATGAAACGACGGCTATTAGCTTGGCTGGCTTAATCAAAGAGATTGGTGGCCTCTAAACTTCAAGGCGAGTTGTATATAGGCTCATTCTCGATGAGTTTCTAGACCATGGGTTCATTAAAATACAGAGAAAATCTCGGTCTCTCATTTCAATTCTTAAGAGAATCGATTATATATATTATCTCTCCCAATAATGCGTGAAGGATCTGGGATGAACCCACCTGGAAGGACGATTACCCTTTCTGAAGGAACCATCCTAAACTCTGCCCAACGCTCATGTTGCCTGCCATATTTTTTTTCATACAATACCATAATTTCCCGAATATTTTTTCTCATATCTATGGCAAGGTTTTCTAGTGAGTAGCGGTCGTTTTCCGGGACGCGCAATCGCATTTTATAATCAAAAGGCGAGTTCGGGGTTTGTAAATCCACGAATTCCTTAAAATTTGGCACTAACTTGGGGTATATGATGAACCCTAACCAGTTCAAGGGACCCTTGGTTCCATAGTTGCACCAGTGGCGATATAGCGTCCCTACCTCGGGCGAAGGATTTAGAATAATAGCCCATAATGAAAAATTGTTGCGTGCTACTTCATCATAGAGTGCCAAAATCTCACTTATGCTCTCTATTTTAGCTTCTTCTATACTGCTTGCTTCTAGCGTCCTTGCTTTTTCAGCTATTTCCTGGAGGAAGTTGGCGAGATCCTGGTCTCTTCCCTCTCTTGGCTGTTCTGCCATAATCTCTTGTTTTTTTAATCCTGCTAATCTTCCTT
Source organism: Alphaproteobacteria bacterium (assembly GCA_021323455.1). Taxonomy (GTDB): domain Bacteria; phylum Pseudomonadota; class Alphaproteobacteria; order Paracaedibacterales; family VGCI01; genus VGCI01. The sequence goes on from JAJONN010000072.1 coordinate 818, forward strand.
CGAGGACTTCTATTTGCTGGGATCCTAATGTTGAAAAAGGGAATCCCGCGGTTAAGAAAGCAAAAATGGAGATGACAAGAAATTTACCGTTATTCTTCATGGGCATTTTCCTTGAATAAAAATTTAGAAAGATACAGAGCAATTTTTTATAACATACCATACATTGAAAGCATAACAATATTTGCGTCAAAGACTTCATGGGCTTAGAGCTATTTCAAGATAAAATTTTTAGGATAATTGGTTGGTTCTCAAGTCCTGCGTTATCTTCTTTTGATAACTCTCTCTTCATTCTTCATCAAAAATTTTATTGCGCATTTTTTTTATCAATTTTTTAGTCATTTAAAATTTCATCGCAGCTCTAGATAGGACTTTAAACTTCGGACTTGGATATCCTTGCTGAGGGCATAATCTTTTTCACCTGGGTAGATAACAGTCAGGCTATCCAGTTCTAAATCATCCAGCGCAATCCGCATGGAAGGCGTTATTTTGGGAGCATCGCTGAATTTGAATTCAAAGCCATGTTTTTTCCCATCCTTCACAATAAGCAGGTCTAACTCCGCCTGATTATGGCTTCCCCAAAAGAAGCAATCTTCAGGATCAGCTTGATGATATTTTGTAATTTCTTCAATACAGAAACCTTCAAAAGATGCCCCTGATTTCGGTTGTGTTAAAAGGTTGTGAAATTCCTTGATACCCAAAACATAATGGAGCAATCCACTGTCCCGGTAATAAACTTTAGGGCTTTTGACTTGGCGTTTCTGAATATTGGCAAGCCAGGGTTTTAAAATTCTGACCATAAAGGTGTCCCTCAAATAGGACAAATAGCGTGTTATGGTTGGCTGGCTAACGCCAAGAGATTGGGCAAAAGTAGATGCATTTAAAATTTGCCCATGATAATGAGCGAGCATAAACCAAAACCGGCGTAAAAGATCAGGTTGGAAATTCAGCCCAAAGGTTCCAAGATCTTGCTCAATATAGGTGCGCATGTAATTTTGCCGCCACTCTGTACTCAAGTCACTTGGGAGAAGGTAGCTTTTTGGAAATCCCCCCTTGATAAGAAGCGTTTTCCAATCATGGACTTCATTTGCAGAAAAAGGAGCTATTTCAATGAAAGAAATTCGGCCTGCCAAACTTTCTGATGATTGACGGATCAGAGATACCGAGGCACTTCCCAATATTAAAAACTTCTGGTCTTTTTGTTCATCGTGGAGATAACGAAGATAAGGAAATAAATCTGGCCTCCGTTGAATTTCATCAATGACGATAAGTCCTGAAAGAGTATTTAACGCGAGGTCAGGGTGGTTCAGGCTCTCTACATCTTGGGGCCTTTCAAGGTCAAAATACCCCGGGTCTGCGGGGGATTTTTTATTCATTTTCCAGAAGGTGCGGGCCAACGTTGTCTTTCCGCACTGGCGGGGGCCAAGCAAACAGACAATCCGGTTCACTTGAAAGGATTTCTGGATACGGCTAATAAGGGCCTCGCGGGAAATGTGAACCATCTATGAGGTGCTCTATAAATTAACCTTAATTAGATTCTACCATGAAATTTCAAAATGGCAATTTAAATTTTCATGGTACAGTCAAGATGGTGCAAGCCTTCCAGTTCATCGTAAAGCTGCCTGAATCATCCCCAAAAAATCACTTTTTGAACTAAAATGCCAATTTAGTGTGAGTATACTTGCACTAAATCGCGCTTTTATGCTATTTCATAGATATGAACATTACTAAAGAAGAGCTTGCTTCTGTGCTTGGCCACTTTAACCCTTGGTGGCGGGGAGAGTCTGTTGTTGATTTGCCTACCTGGAGACGGGCAGCTTATGAAGAGTTAAGCTTATGGATTCAAAACCCACCTGTTCCACGGGCTATTCTGCTTTCTGGCGCACGACAGGTCGGAAAAACAACGCTCCTCTTACAAGTGATTACAGAGTTATTAAAGCAGGGTACAGACCCGGCCAATATTCTTTATGCGACTCTTGATCACCCGATTTTAAAGCTGGCAGGCATTAAAAAAGTTCTTGAAACCTGGCGTGAGCGTGAACCCAAAAAGGATGGCCTGGAATATCTTTTTATTGATGAAGCGCAATTCATTCCTGAATGGGGCACCTGGGTAAAACACCAGGTTGATTTTGAAAGGCAAAGGCGCATCATCTTCACAGGGTCGGCTATGCCCCTCATAGGGGATGCCCAGGAATCAGGGGTGGGACGTTGGCATACTATCAAACTGACCACCCTCTCTTTCTATGAATATATCCAGCTTAAAAAAATTAAACTGAATCCGCTACCTGACGTTAACTCATTAAAAGAGTTGTTTAATTGGGGAGAAAGTGACTTTTATAGAACAGCTGAACAAGCTGTCCCTTATGTTGGCCATTTCCATGATTATCTGATACGGGGAGGGTTCCCTCAAACAGCGCTTGTGGAAACAGTTAATCAAGCTCAAAAGCTTCTAAGGGAGGATATAATTGATAAAGCGCTTAAGCGTGATATGACAGCCCTTTTCGGGGTCCGTCGCGTCCTGGATCTTGAGCAACTCTTCCTTTATCTTTGTATGCATGATGGCGGATTGCTGGATATGGCAGCTTTATGCAGTAACCTTCAAATTAAGCGGGGTACGGCCCAAAACTTTCTGGAACTTCTTGAAGCAACTCATCTCATTTATCGTTTGCCCCCTTATGGATATGGAAAAGAAATTTTACGTGCCCGTTACAAAGTCTACCTGGCGGATGCTGCTATTGCGCCCGCCGTCCTGCTTAAAGGAAAAAGTATCATTGAAGACCCGTTGGCATTGTCTGTAGCAACGGAAGCTGCTGTATTTAAACATCTTTTTTCTCGCTACTACTCACAAAACATCAAGTTCACCTATTGGCGCGGCAAGAAAGACCATGAGGTCGATCTTGTTGCCGAGATTGATAACCAGATGGTTCCTTTTGAAATAAAATACAAGTCAGATACCCCTACAGGAAGAGATATCAAAGGTCTTATGGAGCTTTGTCAGGAAAAGAACATCCAACGGGGCTATGTGGTCACAAAGTCAATTGTTAACTTTGGGCAAATACCGAATGCATCAGGAACAAAAGCAAAAATCATGCATTTGCCTGCCGCGCTTCTTTGCTACTGGATGGGGAAAAGTGAAATTTTACAGCATAAGCAGAGTGACGAGGAATAAGCCATGGATTTGATTTTTGCGTTCTTGGGCGGCGCTGGGGTAGCTGGAACAGCCGTCTTCTTTTATAGTCGCCGTTACATAAATCGGGTTTTGTTGCAAGCAACAACCGATTCTCAAGATCAAAATCAACGGCTGGGGGAACTGCAACGCCTCCTTAACCAAGAGCAGATGCGGTGTGCCATGCTGGAAGAACGGGCGAGCCGCGTGTCACCCCTTGAATCGCAGCTTTCCCAAAGTACGCAAGAAAGCATAAGCCTGCGGGCAAGAACGATAGAGCTTTCTTCGGCTCTGGAGCATGAGCGCCGCCAGGCCCAGGAAAAAATTGCCCTTCTGGAAGAAGCGCAAACGCGCCTCAGCCAAACGTTTAAGGCCCTGTCGGCTGATGCCTTGTCAGCCAACAACCAGTCATTCCTTAATTTGGCAACGTCGGCCCTCGAAAAATTCCAGGAGTCGGCGAAAACGGACCTGACAACCCGTCAGAAAGCCATTAGTGATATGTTAACCCCTGTCCATCAAGCTTTGGGCAAGGTCGATATTAAGTTACTCGATCTCGAAAAAGAGCGCGTTGGGGCCTATCAGGTTTTGCGCACCCAGGTTGCTGAGTTAGTTAACAGCCAGAAGGAATTGCGGTTGGAAACGTCAAACCTTGTTAAGGCACTACGGACGCCGAGCGTGCGGGGCCAATGGGGGGAAATGCAACTAAAGCGGGTTGTTGAAATGGCGGGCATGGTTGCCTATTGCGACTTTGCGCAGCAAGTCTCTGTGGAAGGTGAAAATGGCCGGTTGCGCCCGGATATGGTCGTGAATTTACCAGGTGGAAAAAAAATTATTGTGGATGCTAAAGCTCCTCTTTCTGCTTATCTTGAATCCCTGGAAGCGCCAGATGACCAGGCGCGTTCCGATAAATTGGCAGAACATGCCCGCCAGGTCCGTGCCCATATTCGGGCTTTAAGCCAGCGGGCTTATTGGGACCAATTCGAGTCAACGCCTGAATTTGTCGTCTTGTTCCTGCCCGGCGAGACTTTCTTCAGCGCGGCCCTTGAAAAAGACCCAACCTTGATTGAAGCTGGGGTACGGGAAAAAGTCATTCTGGCAACGCCCACAACTTTGATTGCCTTGTTGCGCTCCGTTTCTTATGGGTGGCGCCAGGAAAGCATTGCAGAAAATGCCAAGGCAATTAGTGATTTAGGACGGGAGCTCTATAAGCGTGTGAGTGATATGGGGAGTCATATAGCCCGTATGGGGCGTCATTTAGGGCAGGTGGTAGATTCCTATAACCAAACGGTGGGGACGCTGGAGCGGCGTGTGCTTGTTTCTGCCCGCAAGTTTAAAACGCTGGATCCCTCAAATGAGGATATTGACGAGCTGGCCGCTATTGACCATACGCCCCGCCACCTTCAGTCTTTAGAATTGGTGGGGGAAGAAGAGCTTTGCCATCCTTGCCTTTAGGCACCTCGATGGATGTCCAGTCGGAAGGGGAGGCTGCATAATGAGCAAACCTGTTGTTGCTTTGCAAATGGATCCTCTTCCTCGGATTAATGTGGAAACCGATACGACGGTTGCGCTGGGTCTGGAAGCGCAAAACCAGGGGTACAAGTTGTTTACCTATACGCCAGATGCCCTGTCGTATAAGGAAGGGCAGGTTGTTGCCAAAGGATTCTGGGTCACTTTTCAAGGCCAGGGGGATAGGTTTTATACCTTGGAAGAAGAAGCGTTTCTTAACCTGAAAGAAGCCCGCTTTGTCCTCATGCGTCAGGATCCTCCCTTCAATATGGCCTACATCGCTGCAACCCATTTACTCGACCTCTTGCCGCCGCCTACACGCGTACTTAATAACCCAGCAGGTGTCAGGAATGCGCCTGAAAAACTGCTTGTAACTCATTTTCCGGATCTCATGCCGCCAACGCTGATGTCCTGGCCGTTATCTTAAAACCTCTATTTGACTTTGGGGGAAATGGCGTCTTTTTGCTCCATGCAGGAGACTCTAACCTGACCGGGATACTTGAAGTCTACCGTAGGTTGTATCCTGAGCCTCCTATTTTCCAGAAATTCTTGCCAGAAGTGACGCAGGGCGATAAACGGATTATTTTGTTTGATGGAAAGCCCGTCGGCATTTATAAACGCATCCCGTTGGAGGGTCAAACGCGCAGCAATATGTGTGCTGGCGGGCGCCCAGGCGCTTGTGATTTTTCCGCGCGGGACCTGGAAATTTGCGACCGGATTGGCCCAACCTTAAAGGAACGGGGGCTTTACTTTGCTGGCATTGATGTGATCGGGGACTACCTGACAGAAATCAATGTGACCTCCCCCACGGGCTTGCGCACCATAAATCAGCTTTATGGAATTAATTTGGCCAAGGACTTTTGGGAGAGGCGAGGCTCTGGTTTTTCTGTACTCCCCAATTGACTTCCGGGTCCGTTCCTCTCATATTTGACACATAAAAATCAGGCAGAGGTTTTGTCATGTCAAAAACTGTTGATGTATCCATTGTTGTGCCCGTCTATAATGAAGCGGAGAACTTGCCACTCTTGTTCCAGCGGTTAACGGATGCCCTTGATAAGGAAGCTGCCTCTTATGAAATCATTTTTACCAATGATGGCAGTCAGGATGCGTCCTTTGACCTTCTGAAAGGATTTTATCAAAAGCGCCCGGATTGTGTGCGCGTCATTGATTTTCATGGGAACTTTGGTCAGCATATGGCGATTATGGCTGCCTTTGAAAAGGCCCGGGGCACCCGGGTTGTGACCTTGGATGCAGACCTCCAAAACCCCCCTGAAGAAATTCCCAAGCTCTTGGCAAAGATGGATGAGGGGTTCGACTATGTCGGTAGTTACCGGCACCATCGGCAAGATACGTTCTTCCGCACCTATGTTTCACGGCTTGTGAACTGGTTCCGGGAAAGTACGACAGATATCAAGATGCGCGATCAGGGGTGTATGCTTCGGGCTTATTCCCGCCAGATTATTGACCAAATTGTCCAGTCCGGGGAACGCTCAACTTTCATACCAGCCTTGGCTTACAAGTTTTCTTTTAACCCCACTGAAGTTGAAGTCAAGCATGATGCCCGTGCAGCGGGCGTATCAAAATATAACCTTTACCGCCTGGTTCGGTTGAACTTTGACCTGATCACAGGGTTTTCCCTGATTCCCCTTCAGATCTTTACTTTGTTTGGGATGGTTGTATCAGCCCTTAGTGGCCTTCTGGTGGCTTATTTGGTCTTGCGCCGCTTGATCATCGGGCCGGAAGCCGAAGGCGTATTCACCTTGTTTGCCATTCTCTTTTTCCTGGTCAGCGTTGTGATTACAGGCATCGGCATCATGGGGGAATATTTGGGACGTATCTTCCAAACCTTAAGCCACAGGCCCCGGTTCGTCATTCGACAAGTCATCGAAAAAAATGGTTAAAATCGCTGTTTTTGCCTATAGCCTTGTTGGTCATGCGTGCCTGAAGGCCTTGGTTGAAGCGGGCGAAACGGTTGTTGGTGTTTTTACGCATCCGGATGCGCCCGGTGAGCCGCTCTGGTTTCCTTCGGTCGCCCAGCTTGCAAAAGACCATGGCATTCCCATGATAGCAACAGAAGGGCCTCAAGATTCTCAGGTTCTGGAAGCCTTGCAAAAGATATCGCCGCATCTGCTCTTCTCTTTTTATTACCGGAAAATGATTCCAAACGCCATTCTGGATATCCCGCACCTGGGAAGCTTTAATATGCATGGCTCCCTTCTTCCGCGTTATCGGGGGCGGGCACCCATTAATTGGGCAATCGTTCATGGGGAAACAGAGACGGGCGCTACGCTCCATCACATGGTTCAATCCGCTGATGCGGGGGCCATTGTGGATCAGGAAACCGTTCCCATTGGCCCCACAGAAACGGCTTTCGATATGACCCATAAGGTGAGCGCTGCCGCTGTTCAGGTTTTACGCCGGCAGTTACCTGCCTTAAAGGAAGGACGGGCACCGGCGCTTCCCCAAGATGCGTCAAAAGCCACTTATTTTGGGGGAAGGACAGCGAAAGATAGCCAAATTGACTGGGCACAAACCCCCTGGCAAATTCATAACCTCATTCGGGCTGTCCCTTATCCTTACTTTCCATCGGCCTTTACGACGCATCAAGGGAATAAAGTTGAAATACGGGCGAACCGCTTGCCAAAAGAGGAGGCGCGTTTGGAAAATCCTGCTCAGCCAGGCCGGGTAGTTGCGCAGGATAAGGATGGGGTGCGCGTTGCTTGTGGAAACGGGCGCGCGTTTCTGGATATTACGGCTTTGTCGTGTCCCTTTGACGTGTTTCAGGTTGGGGATGTGCTGGGTTGAACCTTAAGCTTAAAACACAACTTTAGGAGTTGCGAAAGCTGCGAGGCGTTCTTCCCTTCCCAAAAGCTCAATTTTCCCGTAGTTATAGCCTTTATGCTAACACTGCATATTTCAATATTCTCATCTAATCATCCCGCCTTCATTCTTATCCTTTTTGTTTGAGTCGATGCAAATTAAATATAAAAATAGAAAAATTATTATAAATTTTTAAATTAAATACATCATATACTTCATAAATTAAAAATTATTTACGTTTTTTTAATATTATATGATTAATATAAATATAATTAAGATTTTTTTAATTTGGGAAATTTATAAAATGAAGATTTTATTTAGATGTATTGTGCTATTGATGGCATCTATGATGCCAGGCCACGCGAAATATGCTGAAAAGTGTACCGCTGAACTAGCAAAGGCTGAGTATTATCAGAGAGGATGGAATATGTTGTCCTATCTTAATGAGGACTTGGCAACGAGAAAAATTACCTCTCTTTATGAGGAAGCCTTTAGGGAGGAGTTAGCAAACCAACCGGCAGTGGTCGATAAAGATGATTTCAAGGTAAAATTTTGCCATACGGAAATCGAGGAGCTTACCAGAATTCATGGCCAAACCACTCAAGCTAAAGAACTCATTACAATAAGCAAGAGTAACGAATGCCTCAAAATCCTTAAAACCTTTTGTAAAGGGCTAAAAGGAAAGCCACAAGATGAATGGGTGGTTTTGGATGAAGATGGCTCAGAAATTACCCCAACTATTGCTCACGCTATACCAAATGCTGCTCCTAATCCTGCACCGCATGATGTACATTCAAACGA
>JAJONN010000073.1 GCA_021323455.1 Alphaproteobacteria bacterium
CATTTTTTACCTTAACCCTGCCGCCCGTTTCCATGATGGAACACCAATATTAGCTGAGGATGTTAAGTTTAGTTATGAAATGCTCAGGGAACAGGGATTGCCCCGCTATCGTCAGTTTTATGGAAAAATTGAAAAAATTGATGTCCTGGGTCCTCGTACAGTCAAGCTGACTTTCAAAAAAAACGAGGCAGGGAAGTATGATCCAGAAATTCCCATGATTACAGCAAATTTGCATGTATTTTCCAAGGCACGTTATGAAGGGAAGGATTTTCGGCAGACGGGGATGACGCCCTTGTTGGGGACAGGTCCATATCGGGTTCTTAAAGCAGAGCCTGGCCGATCAATTGTTTATGAGCGCGTGAAAGATTATTGGGCAAAAGACCTTCCCGTTAACAGGGGAAAATATAACTTTGATATCATCCAGATTGACTATTACAAGAATGCGGAAGCCCAATTCCAGGCTTTTAAAGCGGGTGAATTTGATGTCTTCTTTGAAGTGAATACCCAACAATGGCGGGATGGGTATAATATCCCGGCCGTAAAGTCCGGTAAAATCTTGAAAGTTGAGGCCAAGCACAAACGGCCTGTAACGGTTCGGATGCTGATCTTTAATATGCGTCGTCCCTTATTCCAGGATATTCGCGTACGGGAAGCCATCAGTAAGGCGTATGATTGGGAAACCGTCAATAAGATGCTGTGCAACAATGATTATTATCGCATGACGAGCCTGTTCGCGAATACGCCTCTCGCCCATAGCGGCCCTGCCCAAGGGTTAGAGCTAAAATATCTAGAACCCTATCTTAGTACGATTCCCAAAGATATTCTTGAAAAAGGGTACATCCCCCCTACCACAAAGGGGGACGGGGATGCGCGGGAAAACCTGGAAGCTGCGGACAAGCTTTTAAATGAAGCAGGATGGGTGATTGTTACCGAAAAAAATCCAGTTACGCAGCAAAATAGGGCGCGTCGGGTCCATAAAGATACGAAGGAGCCTCTCACTTTTGAGCTTATGTATAAAGATCCGCGGCTTGAAAAATTTTTGGGCGGGTTCCGCCAAAACCTTCAACAGCTTGGGATTACATTAAACCTTCGCTATATGGACACGGTTCAATATGAAGCCCGCGTTGTCGAATCAGATTTTGATATGATTTCTCATTTATGGTCTAACGGCTTAAGCCCCGGAAATGAGCAGGTGTATTATTTCAGCCAAAAAACAGCGGATCAAAAGGGGAGCAGCAATTATATCGGCGTTAAGGATCCAGTCTTGGAAGCTTTGGCCCAAAACGTAGCCAATGCAACAACCAAGGAAGAGCAAATGGCCTCTGTTCACGCGCTCGACCGTGTCGTAATGGGGCGTCATATATTGATTCCGATGTATTATGATAATACAATCTATTGGGCCTACTGGGCAGATCGCGTTGAGTTTCCTTCCTTTGACCCGTTAGTGGGAACGAATACGTTGGAGTGGTGGTGGGCCAAGCCGAAACCATCTGTTCCTTCCGTCGAAGCATCGTCAGCTTCTAAGCCCTCATTTTTTGCACGCATTGCATCTTGGTTTCAGGGCAAATCGTAGGACAAAATTAACCTCGCTTTGATATGCTGGTCATAACCTGAAAGAGGGAGTCACCATATGGGCGAGGGCGAAGATTCTCTTCATCAACGAGAAGGGATAGCGGTAGGAGGAAAGTTGGTGCAAGAAAATAGGATAACCCTTTCAGCGAAGCATCCTTTTCACCTGGTTGATCCTAGTCCATGGCCGTTCGTTGGGTCCCTGTCCGCTCTCGTTTTAGCGACAGGCGGCGTGTTGGCGATGCATGGTCTCGATAAAGGCGTGTTCCCTGTAGGGATCGCCATGCTTTTATTGACCATGCTTGGCTGGCATGCAGCCGTTGCACCGACGGAAGCGACAGGCCATGTTTGGCCGCCCAAAAATATTATTCCACTTGATCCCTTTCATTTACCTTATTTTAATACGCTGGTCTTGCTGTTATCGGGGACGACCGTAACTTGGGCGCATCATGCCTTGCTGGAAAATAACCGTAAAGAGATGCTGCAAGGGCTAGGGTTTACCATAGCTTTAGGGATACTCTTTACAACTGTGCAAGCGATTGAGTACGCCCATGCTTCCTTTTCTTTCAAGGACGGCATTTATCCATCAACTTTCTTTATGGCAACCGGTTTCCACGGGTTTCATGTGATCGTTGGAACCATTTTCCTGATGGTTTGCTGGGTTCGCGCTTATCGGCGTGAATTTACGCCGGCTCACCATGTCGGGTTTGAAGCTGCAGCGTGGTATTGGCATTTTGTTGACGTTGTCTGGCTATTCTTATTTGTTTCTATTTATTGGTGGGGGTATAGGTAGGATATTGTTTTATATAAAATAAATACCTTGATATTACAGCTTACCTGGAAGAGCTTAAGGAATAACAACGCGAGAGAGAAATTCCAAAAAACTTTTTTCCTACCACCACTCCCACCATGGTCTTTTCTGTGTGGGCATGTTTGGCTGTGCCGCTTGGCTTTGTGAAAGGGGGATGCCATTGGTCATACGGGGGTCATGCCAGCTCACAGCCTGGGAATTTTTTGCAATCTGTCGCCATTCTGCATAACCATACGCTGCAATTTTTTTGGCTTTATGTTTTTTCAGCGTATTACCCCAGTCCGCGCTTAACGGGTTGTACAACGTTAAGTATAAATTTGTATTGAAAATTTTTTGATTTGCCAGATTTTTAATAATGTGTTTCAAATTTTTTAAAGAGGTACGAGCAGGGTCATTGAGCGCTAGTCGATCATGGAGACTTTTGATAATTTGCAAGTCTCCGCTTAAACAGGTGATATACTCTTCGCAATTTTTATGGCGGTGTTCTATGGCTTGAAGCAAGCTGGTCAAAACGTCGTCTTGGTTAAAAAAAGCTGGCGCTGTTGACCCTGAGGGTGTCCTGACATATTGAGGGCGAATTGGCGTAATTCGGATGCCATTGCGGTATTCTTCTTGACGATGTTGAGAAAGATTTTGAAAAACAACCCATTGGGTGACAAATTTTTGTTGTTGGGAATCCTGGCGAATAATATTGTAAACATTCTGAAACAAGGGCTTTGCAGGATGTGTTGGATGGCTATTGATAAAGTTTGTCAAAGCTCCAAGATCTAAATTTAGGCACTCTCCCCGGCTTTTACAGAAAGTATGGTTTTGTTGAAATGTAGCGCCGACCCAGGAAAAGGCTTGCTGTATATCTATTTTTTGCTGAGGCGTCATGCCGGAAGTAGGGTTGATCTGGTAAAGCTGAGAGGGTAAGGGAATGGGACCCATGGCCCTGGCTTCAAAACCGCTTAGGGCCTGTATCACGATTCCGCAGTATAAAACTGTATGGTTTTTCATCATATACGGTGTATCCTTTGCTGTACCCTGCTTGTTTTCATTCCTAGCCTTGTACAATTATAGAGGTGCTTCTCTTAAAAGCGTGTTAACGGGGCTATTCAAGACAGATTTTGTTCTGCTAAAACTAGACCTATGACGCAAGAATTAACCATCGCTCGTAAAGACAACCTTGTTCCTTTAGATAGTGCTTCCCCCCAAGATGGGGAGGCACCCCCCTATAACCTGGAAGCGGAGCAATCTCTTTTGGGGGCCTTGCTCCTGAACAACGCTTCTTATGAGCAGGTCGGGGATTTTTTGCGCCCCCATCATTTTGCAGACGCCATTCATGGCCAGATTTTTGAAGCGATTGTACGCCTTATTGATCGGGGGCAGGTGGCAGACCCGATTACCCTCAAGGATTTTTTTGATAAAAATGAGGCCTTGCAGCCTGTCGGTGGCGCGCGCTATCTGGTTGACTTGGCCCAAAGCGTTATTTCCATTATTAGTGTGGGGGATTATGGCCGCCTGATCTATGACCTTTACCTGCGGCGGCAGTTGATGGGGATTGGGGAAGAGATGGTTTTGACGGCCCGCACCCATGAACTGGATTTAAACGCAACCCAGCAAATTGAAGAGGCCGAAAAAAAGCTTTTTGACCTGGCGACAACAGGAAATGCTTCGGGGGGTTTCCAGAGTTTTCGGGATGCCTTGACGGCGTCTATTGAAATGGCGGAAATTGCCTACCGCCGGGATAGCCATATTGTGGGCGTAACATCCGGGCTGACTGACCTGGATAAATGGCTGGGGGGGTTGCATCCTTCTGACTTGCTCATCATTGCGGGGCGTCCTTCCATGGGCAAGACTATTTTAGCAACCAACATTGCCTTTAATGCGGCTGTGGCCTCTCTGGAAAACAACAAGAGCGGGGCTTCTGTAGCCTTTTTCTCCCTTGAAATGTCGGCCGAGCAATTAGCCACCCGTATCTTGGCCTCTGAGTCGGGTGTTTCCTCAGATAAAATCCGCCGCGGGGAAATCCGTTCAGAAGATTTTCCAACTTTTGTTGAGGTGAGCCGACGGTTGAGTTCCATACCCTTGTTTATTGACGATACGCCCGCTTTAAGTGTGTCGGCCTTACGCACACGGGCCAGACGTCTGAAACGGCAAGAAGGGCTTGGGCTTATCGTGATTGACTACCTTCAATTGATGGAGGCGGGGGGATCAAACCGACGGTCAGACAACCGCGTCCAGGAAATTTCAGACATAACGCGGGCCTTGAAAGCGTTGGCCAAAGAACTAGATGTTCCCGTGATTGCCTTGTCCCAGCTCTCGCGGGCGGTTGAACAGCGCGAAGACAAACGTCCCCAACTGGCAGATTTGCGGGAATCAGGGTCGATCGAACAAGACGCTGACGTGGTTATGTTCATTTTTCGGGAAGAATATTATGTGGTTCGCCAGCAACCGCCCGAAGGGACGGACAAGCATGCAGAATGGCAGGCCCGTATGGACCAGATTGCAAATCAGGCCGAAGTCATTATTGCCAAGCAACGCCATGGTCCTGTCGGCACCGTGCGCCTCTACTTCGATGGGAACCTGACCCGCTTTGGGAACCTTATGCCGACGTGAGGAAAAGAGGAGAAAAAAACGATCTGAGAATCTGTCTCAACGGATTTAAATTAGAATAATGGTTATAAAGCGCTTGGATAGAGAAGGCATATATATCCGAGCGCTTTAAAAGACCATGAGTGGGAAAGGGTTGGCCTCCATTTTGAATATCCGAATGGTTATGCTGCTTAATGTTCATGAATTTGGGGAGCAGCTCACCCCCCCGTATGGCTTCCGGTTTGGGAGTTTCCCCACCGCGCCTTTCCGCTTTCGAGACAACCCCGGAGATCAGTCAGAAAACACTGCTTGTTTAGCATTAACTTGCATTTAGCGTATACTTTCTTGTCATATGTGCAGTTCGCCGCTGAGCAATCAGCGCACAAAAGTTTGAGGTTTTCCCACTTCTCCCCGGCTTTCATACACTTTTTGGTCTTTTCCGGCGGGCAGTTCTTGCAGCCATCGTATACTTTCTTTGTTGATCTACAAGCTCCTTCTGAACAGTCAAAGTAGCAACCAGCTGCACCCGGCTCTGCACTCACCCCTAACGCAAATAGCATAATCGAGAGTTGTAACAGAATCCTATAGACCTTCTTCATAATCAAACCTCCATAATAAAGTTAATATTTATGAAAAGAATACCAGAGAAAGGATTAAGGAGTGATTAATGACGGATTGGTGGGCTAATAAAAAACCCCTACTGGACAAATAGAGGTGCTTTTGAACCATCCCACCCGTTACTCTTTGTTTCATTGTGGTTAAGAACAACAAGGGAGGCTGGCATATCCCGCTATTGAAGAGAATTCTAAGATGGGCATTATAAATATTATGCTTATTTCTGAATAAACCTTATACTCACGAAGGGGGGGATGGTATTAAAAAACCGCTTTTCTACGTCATTGACGTAGAGGAATGTCAGGGACAGTGAAAAAAACCACTCTTATACGCCAGTGGCGTATAGGTTAGCTCCAGTGGAACACAGGTAAAAACAAAGAGTGCTGTACCTCTCCCTTTGTGAAAGAGGTCGCTATGACCGTCAAAGAAATGGCGGGTGAGGGGTGTGACAACCCAAGTTATGAGTTGGTCTGGCGCTATGTGATGAACAATATTTTAAAGTAGGACGTTGTTAAGTAAAGGAAAAAACCATGAAAATCGTTACATGGAACGTTAACTCCATTCGGGCGCGGCTTGATAATGTTGTCGCTTGGTTGAAGGAAGTTCAACCAGACGTTGTTTTATTGCAAGAAATCAAGTGTGAGGAGAGCGCTTTTCCGAAGGGACCGATTGAAGATTTAGGCTATAACATCGCTATTGCTGGCCAAAAGACTTATAATGGTGTTGCCATTTTGGCCAAGGCTCCTATTGAAGACGTTATATGTGGGTTGCCCACTTTCACCGAAGATGACAATAGCCGCTATATTGAAGGGGTTGTGGGAAAAGTTCGTGTGGCTTCCGTTTATGTTCCTAACGGCATGGCGGTCGGGAGCGATAAGTACCAATATAAGCTCCTATTTTTAGATAGGCTGCGTCATCACCTGGATTCTATTTTGCTGTATGAGGAAGCCGCCGTTATTGGGGGAGACTACAATATTGCCCCTGAAAAGTTGGATGTTGCCGAGCCAGAGCTTTGGGAAGGGAAAATTTTATGTTCCCTGGCGGAGCGGCAACAGTTCCAGTCCTTTCTGCACTTAGGGTACTACGATGCGGTGCGCCTTCACCACAAGGGGCCAGGGCCCTTTAGCTGGTGGGACTACCGCAACGGCGGTTGGCGGCGGGATAATGGTTTCCGGATTGACCATTTGCTTCTTTCTCCGTTAGCCGTAGGGTGTGCGCAAGCCTCTGGTGTTGATAGCGCTCCCCGTGCTAAAGAAAAAGCATCAGATCATGCGCCCGTATGGTGCATCCTTGAAATGTAAACGTGAGAAGGGAACCGGATTTTATGGTGTTAACAGAAGAACAAGTTGCCCGCGTGGCAACGCTCGCCCGCATCCATGTAAAGAGGGATGAATTGCCAGCATTGGGCCAGGAATTATCGGGTATTTTTCACTGGATCGACCAATTAGAGGCCGTGGACGTGGCGGGTGTTGAAAATTATACGGATTACCAGCCTCAATGTTTGTCAG
>JAJONN010000074.1 GCA_021323455.1 Alphaproteobacteria bacterium
TGGGGTGAAAAGCGAACCTGGCAAGGGAAGTACATTCTGGTTTACGGTTCCTTTTGAAAAGGCAGATTCCATTTCGGCTATGGAAAGCCCCACTCACGTGAATCTTGCCGACCAACAATATCACAAGCTCAACGTCCTTGTTGCAGAAGACAACCAGATCAACCAGGAAGTCATACAGGGGTTGTTATGCTTGCTGGGAGATGATGTAACACTTGCGAACAACGGTCAGGAAGCCATTGATTTATTCCAGACTCAAAAATTTGATATTATCCTCATGGACCTCAACATGCCCATTCTGGACGGATTAAGCGCGACACAAGCTATCCGGCTCCTTCCAAATGGGCATATCCCGATTATTGCTGTAACAGCCACGCTCTTTACGGAAGGCCAAGAAAGATGGAGCCAATATGGCATAACGCAAGCTTTGAACAAACCGATCAACAAGATGAGCCTGCAACAAGCATTAGAGCCTTATCGCTTATCCATAAGTTCTGCCATAAATCCTGTTATTGAAAGGCCAGCCGCAAACGAAAAAAAGGAGGCCCCTTCCCTTTCAGCCCCTCTTCTTTTAACTGGAGCCACCTTTGACCAAAATACGCTTAAAGCGTTAATTGACGATTTAGGAAAAGAAAGGGTCATACGGCTTTTGACTATTTATTGTCATGATGCCTTGAGTCTTGTCACTAAAATTAAAGATAGCCCTCCTCAAGAGAGTAAAAATTATGCTCACACGCTGGCTGGAATGTCTGAAAATTTAGGAGTCCATCTGGTTGGGAAAACCGCCCGCGACATCATCAATGCAAGCCAGCATGCTCCTGAAAACTTGCCTGTTTTAATTCAAGACCTAGAGCGTCATTTCGAGAATTCATTGAAAGAACTCGAAAATATTGCCCTCATCATTGGACGAGCCTCTTAAACTTAAGCTGGCTTTCATTTGTGGACATAACGAGCTTCCTGGTAGAAGGATCCAAAATTATTCTCAATGATTTTGATGAAAGTCATTGCAAAATTGAATAAACTTGGTATTATTTTGTGACGATCAAAGTTAATTCTCGTATTGGGGTGTAGCCAAGCGGTAAGGCAGCGGGTTTTGGTCCCGCCATTCCTGGGTTCGAATCCTAGCACCCCAGCCATTCTTTCGTTTTCTAAAACTTTCTAACCCCCAAGGTCAATCTGAAACCCGTTTTCTTCTAGGATTTGAACCTGAAGCTTGCGGCCCGAGCTATGCGCTAAAGCATGAGCCAGAAACGCGATAATTGTCCGAGCTGATTGTTGGGAAAGGGGACTTTCCCCTGTCAACGCCTGAGCGGATTCTTCGCGCAAACGGGCCATTGGTCCTTGCGCTGTTACGTTATGGTTCGTATCAACGGTTAACGTTCCACCGCGCGGGAGGCCATCTGCAGCCGTCAATATCGTAGCGAGCAGCAATCGGGCAGAGGGGCCCTGGAGCTTTTCCAGGTCCTCGGGCCATACAATAGAAACTTTATGGTCTGGCCAGTAACCCCTTAGTGCCCTTTCCAGGTCTGTTCCTGTGGGTTTGTTTGGCATGTCTGAAAAGCCGGTAAGACAGCGAAAAACTTCCAGTTTTGAAATTGTTGATTGGGCGCTATACGCAATAAGGTCATGCGTGGTAAGATCTTGAGGAGCATCAGACAACATCTCCAATCCCATAGCCACAGCGCTTGCCGGGGCTGCTAGATCGTGGCAAATTTTGGCGCACATTAAGTGCATCAGGGCCATATCTGTCATCATTCTACAACCCGTATCTTCTCAACATAACGTGAAAAATTAACATTATAAGTAAATTAAATCAATTATTTTATTTTTCTGATTATTTCCTATTGACCTCACCATAGAGGTATCATATTAGTATATTATCCAGGCTAGACATAAGTGATATGTCTAAGCGCTGGATTTGTATTAACTAAGTTATTGAAAATGCTTTATAAGGAGTTTATTTATGGTTAAGAATTTTGCCCTTGCTGCTCTTGTTGCCCTGTTTTCTACAGCGACTCTTGCTACAGTTGCTGACGCAAAAAAAGAAGACCCAACAGCACCTGTTGCTGACGCTGCTGCTGATGCTGGTAAAGCTGCTTCAGACGCAGAAAAGAAGCCAGAAGAAGCAAAAAAATAAGCTTTCTGTATTTCTTTTAAGAGATACAAAAAAAGCGGTAGCCTTGAGGTTGCCGCTTTTTTAATGGGTAGCCTTGCGCACTGCTGGCTTGGAAATCAGAAGTGGGGTATTCATCCTCTGCGCCGCCCTTTCAAAAAGCCGACCCTGCTTAGCGGTAAGCTATGACCTTAAGCGGCTTCTTCTAAAAGCAGGGCTTTATGGGTGGTTTCAGAGAAGGTGGAATGTTTTTTTCTCGCTCCCCATTGATTCACGAGCAGACCTAAGAAGACAAGGCTGCAAGCCGCGTAAGTGAGGGATGTAAACTGTTCCCCCAACAGGATATGTCCAAACGAAATACCAAAAACAGGGATGAGAAGGGAGTAAGGTGCGACGAGGGAAGCATCGTACGTGCGCAGTAAAACGCCCCAAAGGGTCGCCCCGACCCAGGTTGACACGCAAGCCGTAAATAATAAACATGTCCACCCCAGAAAAGTCATGTGCGATAGCGTTTGGGGTAAGGCTTCGACCCCTTCAAACGTACAGGATAATAAGTACATCGGAATAGTCGGAACAAGGCTGGTCCATATAACCAGGGAGAACATATTCACATTCCCGGCCAGCTTAAATAAGATATTAGAAAAAGACCAGGAAATGGCTGCTCCCAGGATCAGGAGGAATCCCGGAAGGGTACTGCCTTCATGAAGGCTTATGCCAATCACAGCCATGCCTGTAAAAGCAAAGAGCATACCCAAGATTTGGTTCGGCTGGATCCGGTCTTTTAAGAAGAGGACGGATAGGACAGTTGTAAAAAAAGCTTGGCTTTGGAGAACCAAAGAAGCCAGGCCCGCTGACACCCCCATATGGATGCCTAAAAACAAAAGCCCAAATTTTGCAACCCCCAGCGTCATCCCAATGCCAATCATTAAATTCCAGGAAACAGGCGGTTTCTTGACGAACCAGATCAAAGGCAGGCCAGCCACAACAAACCGGGCGCTGCCATAAAGGAAAGGGGGCATTTCGCCCAAGCCCGTTTTCACAACAATAAAGTTAAGCCCCCAAATGGCCGCAACCAGAATGGCATAGAAAATATGATGGGTTTTCATAAAGGTAACTCTAAAAAAGATCAGGGAACAAGTTCAATTTAGAATAGATGTAGGTATTCACGATTGATTGTACAATATTATCATACTTACCCTTAAGGTTCAATAATTGAATTGTGGTTGGTATTCATATTGATAGGATAACAGATTTACTTAAAAAATTTCTTGAAGTTCGCCAGAAGCCCTTTTGAGGAAGATGTCTTCTTTTCTTTCAGCTTTTCCATTTGTATTTTTGTAAGCTTATTTTTTTCTCGTTTAGCGATGGCTTGCTTTACCAACTTCTCAAAAACCGTCGGGTTATCTTTGAGCGCTGACTTTAGGACGTCTTGGGAAATTTCGTAAACAACCGTATTCATAACCGCCTTGACGGTTGCGGATCTTTTCTCGTTTAACAGTAAAGCCATTTCCCCAAAATACTCCGGGAACCCTAACTGGAATAGGTCTTTTTCCTTTTTAGCGCCCGCATTATCTTTATACGCAATAGAAACCTCAACAATTCCTTCCGCAATTAAGAACATGGACTGTCCTTCTTCCCCTTCTGTGACAATTTTTTCGCCCTCCCCAAAAACCAAACGAGTGGCGTTTTCAGACAGCTTTTTAAGGGCTGACGGCTTTAACCCTTTGAAAAAATCTACCTTTTTGATCAAATTTGTCACGGTTAGGGGAGATTCTTCCTGGAACGGTTTATGGCCTTTTGAAAGGATATATTCCCCGAGAGCCTCCGATACCTTCAAATTATAGTCATGTAAGTGACGTGTCACGCCCTCAATAACATCATGCTTCACTTTCCGGCGCATCTCAAGGCCTGGGACCATATAAACAATTTCATAAGTAATACCCCCTTCATCTGCCCGCGCAGCTTTCACATCACACCTTTTCTCATGAATATTCGCAACCCCCATAACGCCTGCCCGCAAAATGCGTTCAGCCCGCTCAACAGGAACCGTATGGTCTAAAGTGATCTCAACACCATCCCAGTAACTCTTTTTCGGTTTGCTATAATTTGTAAACCCTTGGGCTAGTTTTCGATGGGGAACGATGATGAGACATCCATTAAGGGTTTCCAGAACAACCGTACGCCAGTTAATTTTAACAATACGCCCTTCAGCGCCATCGAGCGTTTTGATCCAGTCATTAACCTCAAAGGAGGATTCTGTTTCCAGAATAACCCCTGAAAAAGCATCCAGGATGAGTTGGCCCAAGGCGAAAGTTAACCCAGCACTGACGAGACCGCCCAGCGCAACAATGCTCAAGACCGATTTCCCAAGGACAAAAACAACAATGGAAAGGACGCCGCAAACAAAGATTAAAAATTTTGTTATGACCAACACAATCTGGGGAACATCTTTTTTGTAGATATGTTTGTACCTTTCAAAAACAGATGCATTAATAAGGTAATAGAAAAGACCCCAGGAAAGCGTCAGGAGAACACCTTTCAAAACCTGCAGGGCAATATGCAAAGACCCTTTTGGAAATAAAGAAAGCGGTACAAGCGAAGATGCAACCGTAAGTATGATTAAAGCACATAACAGAAAAAGATTTTTATGCTTGGCCATCCCTGCTCACCCCTTTAAGAAAACGAAGTTCTTTGATCCTATCGTAAAGCGAAAAGAGTAAATTTTTTATGAACAGGGGAAGAACCAAAGAATTTTAATCGGTCATCTCCATCTGAGAGAACTCATCAATATAATGGTCTTCAATTTTGACGAGTTTTTCTGCGCGCCTTTTGTTTTCCTCTAAATAGGGGAGCATCTTTGTATAGGTGTCCGGGGTCAGAGTGCGCACAATGCGAAGGACATCCTCAGGGTCTTTGGCAATGAGCATCCCCCGTGTGTCAAAGTACTCCCCTATGTTGGGGCAACCGATATAAATGGGCACCGACAAAGCCATAAAACACCCCAGGAGTTTTTCAGAAAAATAATACGCTTGCCTTGAGTTTTCGATCGCAATGGTAAATTGGCTACCAAAGATCCATTTTTTAGAATCCGTGGGAAGGACCCTTTTCTTCATCGTGTCGGGATATTTGTCAATATCGCGTCGTGAGACGTAGAA
>JAJONN010000009.1 GCA_021323455.1 Alphaproteobacteria bacterium
CTTTCCTTCTGCAAAGTTAATCATATCTTCTTTGGTAAGGCGGCCTCCTTTACCTGTTCCTGGCAGCCCCGCTGGATTGATCGATAACTCTTCTGCTAGTTTTCGGACGGAAGGGGCAAGACCTTCAGTAATTGCAACCTTTTGCGTTACGGATGCGTCTAGGGAAGCAACGACTGGTTTCAAAGAGGATGCTTTAAGGTCAACGTTCTGTTGCTGCGTTGCCCGTTGTCCTCCTTCCTGCTTGGGGGTTTCTCTCTGGATACCTCCTGGCGTAACCGAGCCAAGTACATCCCCAACAAAGACGATGCTTCCTT
Source organism: Alphaproteobacteria bacterium (assembly GCA_021323455.1). Taxonomy (GTDB): domain Bacteria; phylum Pseudomonadota; class Alphaproteobacteria; order Paracaedibacterales; family VGCI01; genus VGCI01. Next base: position 315 of record JAJONN010000009.1, read on the forward strand.
TTTCAACAAGCGCTTCGGTTAAAATACCGGAAGCGGGAGCACTTACCTCCAGCGTAACCTTGTCTGTTTCAAGCTCAACCAGAATCTCATCAATTTTCACCGGATCACCTACAGATTTTAACCAGCGCGCAACCGTTGCTTCGCGTATCGATTCCCCCAATGCTGGAACCTTGATTTCGCTGCGTTCCCTTGATGACATTTTTTCTTCCCTTTCCCTTATTTGACTTTTTATGGCTTCACCGCCAATGCTTCGGCCACCAACTGTTCTTGTTCTGCTTTGTGTCGGCTCAAAACACCGGTCGCTGGTGAAGCCGATGCTGCCCGCCCCACATAAGCGGACCGTGTTTGCTGGGCGCCAAGTTCGATCAAAAGATTTTCCAAGCGACGATCCAGGAATGCCCATGCCCCCATGTTCATGGGTTCTTCCTGGCACCAAACGAATTGTGCCGCTTTGTAGGGAGCCAATACCTCTAATAATGTCGTATGTGGGAAAGGGTAGTATTGTTCCAGTCGTACAATAGCTACGTTCTGGATCCCTTGTTTTTCACGCTCTTGCACTAAATCATAATATACTTTTCCACTACACAAGATGACGCGTTGCGCCTTTAATCCTGTTATGGCAGGATCCGGGATGACAGTTTGAAAATACGTTCCAACCTCCATATCCTTGAGAGAAGAAACAGCTTTGGGGTGGCGCAAAAGGGACTTTGGCGTCATGACAATTAAAGGTTTACGCGTATCGCTACGGATTTGACGGCGCAAGATGTGGAAGAAATTTGCAGGTGTTGTGCAATTGGCCACCCGCATGTTGGACTCAGCGCATAATTGCAAGAAACGCTCAAGCCTTCCGGACGTATGCTCAGGCCCTTGTCCTTCGTACCCGTGTGGCAACAGCATGACGAGGCCAGACAAACGGAGCCACTTGATCTCCCCTGAGGAAATAAACTGGTCAATAATAACTTGCGCCCCGTTGGCAAAATCACCAAATTGCGCTTCCCATATAACAAGGGTATGTGGGCTTGACAAGCTGTAACCGTATTCAAACCCAAGAACAGAAGCCTCTGCCAAAGGGCTATCGACAATTTGAAATAAAGCCTGGCCGTTTTTTAAATGATTTAAGGGAATGTACTTATTCTCTGTTTCCTGGTCAATCCATACGGCATGACGCTGGGAAAAAGTTCCCCGGCTACAATCTTGCCCACTTAAACGCACAGGATTGTTTTCCATTAATAAACTGCCAATAGCCAAAGCTTCCCCAGTTGACCAGTCAATCCCCTCTCCCGATTCGATACTTTTACGCTTGGTTTCCAATTGGCGTGCAATACGGGGATGAACCGTAAAGCCTTCCGGGACCCGGAAATTACCAAAACCTGCCTCTCGTAACTTGTCAAGGGGAACGCCTGTATCGTTGTGGACATCATCGTCATGGTCAATATGCTTTGGAGGCTTAATATCTGACCAAACCCCTTCCAGCCAGTCCAGTTTTTCGATGGGGACACCGGTCTGGGTTTGGGTCGCTCTTTCATACTCTTGCTGTAATTTTTCTTCATAATGGGCCGCGATTGAATCTGCTTCTTCTTGCGCCACCAATTTCATATCTATCAATTTTTGGGTATAGATTTGGCGCACTGTTGGGTGATTGGCAATCGCTTTATACATCCTGGGCTGCGTAAACGACGGCTCATCTATTTCGTTGTGGCCATACCGCCGGTAACAAACCATATCAACCACGACATCTTGGGCAAATCTCTTGCGGAATTCAGCAGCCAATTCTGATACCCATACAACAGCTTCAGGATCATCTCCATTGACATGAAAAATAGGGGCTTGAATGGCTTTGGCAATATCTGAACTGTAAGGGGAAGAACGGGAATGGGGAGGGCTGGTGGTAAAGCCAATCTGGTTATTGATGATGAGATGGATCGTTCCCCCTGTTCGATAACCCTTTAACCCTGATAATTCGAGCGTTTCGGCCACAAGCCCTTGGCCTGCAAAAGCGGCATCTCCATGGATGAGCAAGGCAATCACTTGGTTGCGTCCCTCATCCCCAATTCTGGTTTGTTGGGCGCGGACCTTTCCTAAAGCAACAGGGTTAATGGTTTCCAGATGAGAAGGGTTTGATGCCAAAGAAACATGCATCGGACGGCCTTCAACATCGCGGTCTCCTGAAAAGCCAAGGTGATATTTGACATCGCCTGATCCATATTGTAGTCCATAGGGATTTTGGTTATGGTTAAATTTGGCGAAAATGGTGTGGAGTGGCTTACCCAAAACGTGGGCCAAAATGCTTAAACGGCCCCGGTGGGCGGCCCCAAATACAACACTGCTAACATCCTGGCGGGCTGCTTTAACCAGTATGGCTTGCAATGCTGGAATTAAGGTTTCTCCGCCTTCCAAGCCAAATCGTTTTTCACCGGCAAATTTTACATGCAGGAAGCGCTCGAATGCATCCGCATGGATTAAATCGGTCAAGATTTTTTTGCGCTGGCTATCCGTTACGCGCTCTTCTATCTGTGTATTTTCGACCCGTTCCTGAATCCAAGACTTTTGTTCGGGATCTTGGATATGCATGAATTCCACGCCCACTGTCCCACAGTAAGTTGTGCGTAACCGCTCCAAAATCTGACGCAAGGTGGCCCATTCAAAGCCTAAAACATGATTAATGAAAATCGGGCGATCATAATCTTCGGGTCCAAAATTATAGGTTGCCGGATCAACCTCAGGATGGCCATTGCGCTTTTCGAGTCCCAAGGGGTCCAGATTCGCAACAAGATGTCCCCGGACTCGAAAGGTACGGATCATCATTAAAGCTCTCAAGGAATCCATCATCCCTTGCGTTACTTGCGGCAAGCCTTGTTGCTCACCAGGCACTAGCGATTGCGTCATAAGGCGATCAACGGGCTTTGACCATTTGGGAGGTCGGTCGTTTTGAGCGAAGTCGGAGCCTAGGCTTTGGAAAAATTGTTGCCAATCTTCTGAAACACCTTGAGGCTCCTGACGATAAGTTTGGTAAAGCTCTTCAATAAAGGAAGAGTTGGGGCCGTAAAGAAAACTATCTTCAGTCCGGGTCGATTGTATCGTTATTCCTGTCATCTTACATTCCGCATGTTATCGACTCGTACAGCGAACCTATGTACGAGCTGTAGGTACAACAAATTGGTCTGCTAACATAAGCAGACATCTATCATTTTACCCTAAAAAACGTTAAAGATCTGCTTATTACACCTTCATTATTCAAGCTTTCTCTCCGTTCCCTGCCCTAGCGCATGACGCTTTTAAACAGCTTGTTCAGAAGGTTTCTCTTTATAAGAGTCGTTCGATACCATTCCTCCTTGTGGGCTTCGATTTTCCATTTGCTTTTCCCAGGAAGGTGCCCCTTCGAGATAACGCAAATGCGCCCAGGCATCAACCATAAGAACGACAACGGCATCTCGAGAGATCAATCCTTTGCGCCAAAGAACTTTAAAGACATCTCCCACTTGTTCTTCCGACTGGAAAGCTATTTTCTTTTCGTCCCTCAGCCATAAAATCAAGCGGCGTCCCCAAACGCGATAGGTGAAATTAATTTTCCTCAATTTTGACGTTGATGAAAAGTTTTTCCACACAAGCAAAGCATCCTCATGCACTTGAGGGGATTCTGCCTTAACCGCTTTCAAGGCTTCATCGACAGCTTGCTCAAGACCGAGGTTAATAGAAGTTGCTTCTTGCTTAGCCTGGTTGGGAGTAGTCTCCCCCTTCTTTGTTGTCTCAGCAATGGCATCCATTGAAAATGCTGTCAAAATGCTTAAAAGAATGCAGATTTTTTTCATAACTTGTGGCTCCTTTTTTTGGATCCGATCTCGATCTTAATTTCCTGAGGTTCCTTGCATTGCTTTTACCATCGTGTTTCCTAATTCTGCAGGAGAGACCGCGATCTGTACACCCGCTTTACGTAAGGCTTCAATTTTCTCACCCGCGCTTGCCCCGGTGCCTGCGATAATAGCGCCTGCATGGCCCATACGACGCCCCGGGGGCGCTGTCATGCCCGCAATAAAAGAAACGACTGGTTTATGGTACCCTTTTTTATATTGATGGGTGATATACTCAGCAGCTTCCTGCTCATCCTGGCCGCCAATTTCTCCAATCAAAAGAACGCCCTTTGTCTCATCATCTGCCCAAAATAGCTCTAAGACATCAATAAATTTCATTCCCTTTACAGGATCACCACCAATCCCAACGCACGTCGTCTGACCCAATCCAGAAGCTGTTGTCTGGCTCACGGCCTCATAAGTCAATGTTCCAGATCGCGAAACAACGCCAATTTTGCCTGGTTTGTGGATGGCCCCTGGCATAATGCCAATCTTGCATTGGTTGGGGGTTATAATACCGGGACAATTGGGGCCAATCAAACGAACTTTTTTCCCTTCCAGCGTGCGTTTGACCCGAACCATATCCAGTGTCGGAATACCTTCGGTAATGCATATAATCAACTCGATGCCCGCATCTGCGGCTTCAAAAATAGCATCTGCCGCATACCCTGCCGGAACGTAAATAACGGAAACTGTGGCGCCTGTGGTTTTAACAGCTTGGTCCACAGTATCAAAAACAGGTAGCCCTAAATGTACTACTCCCCCCTTGCCGGGCGTTACCCCACCAACCAGCTGGGTACCGTAAGCTAAGGCTTGCTCTGAGTGAAAGGTTCCATGCTTGCCTGTAAAGCCCTGGCAAATGACTTTTGTGTGGCGATCAACAAGAATAGACATCACACAGCCTCCCGAACAGCTTGAGCGATTTTCATAGCCGCTTCACCTAAATCGTCTGCAGGAATAATAGACAAGCTTGATGCCGCCAAAATTTGTTTACCTTCTTTCTCGTTGGTTCCCTGGAGCCGCACCACCATAGGAACCATAAGCTGCATTTCTTTTGCTGCAGAAATAATGCCTTCCGCGATAATATCACAGCGCATAATGCCGCCAAAAATGTTAATTAAAATGGCTTCAACACTAGGATCCGCCAAAATCAATTTAAAGGCTGCGGCGACTTTATCCCGGGACGCTCCTCCCCCTACATCGAGGAAATTTGCGGGCGATGCGCCATGCAGCTTAATGATATCCATTGTCGCCATTGCAAGGCCAGCCCCATTGACCATACACCCGATATTGCCATCGAGTTTCACGTAACTTAAGCCTTGACGGTTAGCCTCAAGCTCAACGGCATCTTCTTCATCTTCATCTCGAAGCTGTTCAATCTCAGGATGGCGGAATAATCCATTATCATCAAAAGTTATTTTCGCGTCCAAAGCCACCAGGTCATCTGCCTTCGTAACAACGAGGGGGTTAATTTCAATGAGGCTCATGTCCAAGTCTTCAAAACTTTTATAAAGGTTTCGGGCGAGGTAGCCCATTCTCTCAGCTGCCTTTCCTCCAAGCCCAAGGCTATAAGCCAGTTTACGGCCATGATAAGGCTGGAACCCAGAAGCTGGATCGATTGGCAAGGTTAAAATCTTTTCAGGGTTTTTTTCAGAGACTTCTTCAATATCCATTCCCCCTGCATCAGAAACCATAAAAGAAAGGCATTGACGAACCCGATCCACAACGAGGCTGAGATAAAGCTCCTGGACAATATCGCAGCCTTCCTCGATGTAAAGGCGCTTAACATCTTGACCCTTTGGCCCTGTTTGGGGAGTCACGAGACGACTCCCTAGCAGCCTTTGTGCTGCTTGTCTTACCTCATCTAGTGAACGGCAAAGGACGACGCCTCCGGCTTTTCCACGCCCCCCTGCATGAACTTGGGCTTTGACGACCCATAAAGTCCCTTCAAGTTCTGAGGCAACCTTAAGGGCTTCTTCAACCGTGTTGGCAACTTTTCCGCGCAAGAGGGGAATGCCATAGGTAGCAAGGATAGACTTTGCCTGATATTCATGAATGTTCATTTAGGGGGCCTTCTTATGTTGCGTCTTTTAATATATACCTGATTCTGCCATGAGCGACCGCACCGCCTGAACTGATTTTGTAAAAGCCTCATGCTCCAAGGAAGTAAGATCAAACTCAACGATTTTCTCAACGCCTTTGTTCCCAATAATAACGGGAACGCCGACATAGATGTCTGTCACGCCATACTCACCTGTCAACCAGGCAGCGCAAGGCAAGATACGTTTTTGATCCTTCAGGTAAGACTCTGCCATTGCAACGGCTGAAGCTGCTGGGGCATAAAAAGCAGATCCTGTCTTCAACAAGTTAACGATCTCCGCACCCCCGTTACGAGTCCGGTCTACAATTGCCTCAACTTGGGATTGGCTGATCCACCCCTTGGTGATCAAGTCTGGCAAGGGGATTCCGGCAACGCTCGTATACCGGGGCAATGGAACCATAGCATCCCCATGCCCCCCTAATACAAAGGTTTGTATATCTGAAGGAGAAGCGCCCAAGGCTTCTGCCAGGAAACAACGAAAACGGGCGCTATCAAGGACGCCAGCCATCCCAACAACTCGGTTGTGGGGGAAACCACAAGATTCCCGCATGACCCAAACCATAGCGTCCAGAGGATTCGTTACCACAATAACAAAAGAATCCGGGCTATAGCGTTTGATATTTTCGGCAACATCAGAAATGATTTTTGTATTCATGGCGAGTAAGTCATTGCGGCTCATGCCTGGCTTTCGGGCCAAGCCAGCTGTTACGATGACAACATCAGCACCTTCCATCAAGGCATAATCATTGCCTCCTGTAATAGAGGTTGTCATCCCTTCAACAACCATGGCTTGAGAAAGGTCAAGGGCTTTTCCTTGCGGCAGCCCTTCTGCCACATCTACCAAAACCACATCCCCAAGTCCTTTCAGGGCAATCAGATGTGCCAGCGTCCCGCCAATATTGCCACTTCCGACAAGAGCGATCTTTTTCCGTGTCATTGTGTGTCGTCCCTATTGTTGTTTCATGCGAATTTCGGACTGTTCTTGGCCAAAAAGAGTGGCTAGAAATTTAACTCCCGTTTTTAGGCCCTGTTCATCTATGCTATGTCCCAATCCAGAACAGGTCAATGTTTGTGGGTAGAGTCCTGATTCCTTAAGCTGTTGTTCGGCTTCCTGGAAAGAAACATAAGGTACGACCGTATCAGCATCTCCATGGACAAGCAATATTTCAGGACGGGAACGATCAGGAAGTGCCATGCCTTGGGGAGGATAAAACCCTCCTGAATAACAGATAATGCCGCGTAATCCAGGTAAAGCAAACATCATGTCTAAAGCAACCATCCCCCCTTGCGAAAATCCGGCGACGGCTAAATCCGAGGGCGTGAGGTTCCGTTCTGCTAAAGCGTCAACAAGATAATCGCGCAAACGCGGCCGCACTTCATTCAAGCCAGCATATACATAAGAAGGCGTAAAATTTTTTAAGCTAAACCATTGATATCCAGACGGATGGGACTCCCATATATCAGGCCCATTTGGCGCTAAGAATTCTGTCTGCGGCAATAAGGGAGACCAGTAATGGGCCAAGTCCAACAAGTTTTCTCCATTAGACCCATACCCATGGAATAAAACAACGAGCTTTTTTGCTTTTCCGCCGGAGGAGGGCAACAACCCAGGGCCTTTTATCATGTTTTGCCGTTCCTTAGATATAAGTATTGAGATAACAGATTCTGGATTCCTACCTTATCCTGATTAGGCTTTGTATTCAAGATCAAGGAAAATGATGACGGCAATTTGGAGTGGTTTTTCCTATCACTTCTTTTAAATCTCCCATGCCATCTGGAAGGTAGATTTTGAGATTACAGGGAAGATGCAAAACAAATCTATTAAGAAGCTTTACCTACTTTCGTGTTCCAAAAACCTGGGTAAAATACCTGTCACCGCTAGACGTTGTTGCGATGCCAATGCCAATCTCTTTAAAGTGAGGGTTTAAAATATTCTTGCGATGCCCAGGGGACTTCATCCACAGACGGATAACATGAGGGAAAGATCGTTTGGACCGCGCAATATTTTCTCCGGCCTTTGCCAGCGGATAGTTTGCTTTTTTGATGCGGTAAGCAAAGCTTTTTCCTTTGACGGTATGGGAAAGGTGATGGCGACGGGCCATACTGGCTGAATGGTCTCGGGCCACATGCACAAGATTCGCGTTCATCTTTAGAGGCTGAAGGCCCTTATGTGTCCGTTCCTTATTGGTGAGGGCCAAAAGCTCAATCTCCTGCGGTGTAAAGCCTCCCATGTTTGGGGGTTGCGCGGATACTTTTCCGCTGAGCGCCATACAAGCTAACAAGCATCCTAATGCAAAGACAATCCCTCTCAAATCTATGATGCTCACCTGAAATTGTCTTTTCTACCTTAAGGATAAAACGCTATTAACTATAGCTTCAATGTGGGCTTGACGCTAGAGGCGATACGCTTTTACAAAAAATAGCCGTTGTACAGTGGCGTCTATTCTTTGTACATTAAGCATGAATAATGATGGGGAAGAAGCATGAAGCTCAGATTGATCATCCTTTTTTTAGTGGCCAGCATAGGAGTTTTTGCCAAGTTCTGGTTCTTCTGCGCAGAAGAACCAAAACCAGACACGCCTCCTTTGGAAACAATCTACGCAAATGTTTATGGGAATACCTCTGCTTTCACCATTAGTCCAAAAGAGAAAGAAGAGATGCAAGAAAGCGGAAATGCGCCCGTTTACGGGGAGCTGACGCCCAAAGGCATCCTTGATGTTATTCAATATATGCATGAAAAACTTCATGCTTTTTTTGGCAACAAGATGCCAAAACAAATTAATTTTATGGATGTTGGCTCCGGCGCTGGAAAGGTTGTTCTGGGCGCTTGTATAAAAGGTTCTTTCCACAAATGTCTTGGCGTTGAGTATTCAAAAGAGCGCCATGCGGTTGCTGCTAATGCCTATCAAAAAATAATATCAGAAGGGGCTACGTTTATCCCCAAAGGCCGCGAAGTGGTGTTCATTAATGCCGATGCCTTAACGGTGGATATGAGCAGCATGCATGCGATTTACGTATCATCCTACTGCTTTAAAAAACCATTTATGGAAAAGCTGCTTGCCAAATTTGAAAAGGAATTGCCAGATGGCGCTATCATTGTGACATCACAAGCATTGCCCACACAACCCCAACAAGGCCGCCTGAAGCTTATCCGTATATTTACAGTTTCCCAGAGCTGGAAAAGCGATTCTAAAGCCCATGCGTATCAAGTGGGCATACCGGATGGTGAAGTTCAAAATGATATGCCGGCAAATTGGCGGGCATCTAGCCGATAAATGGCTCTCCAAAATTTCATAGCTTCTATTGATTGGGTTAATTCTGCCCCTTAATTATTTTGACGCTCGCGACAAAAACATTGGCGTGCGACCTGTCACACGGCACAACCTAAGCGCTTCCTGTAACAAACTGTCTGTTAAGTATACTCAGAAATTTCTCTTCCTGCACTTGTTCACCGCTTGTTAAGGTTTCAATATTTCCTCATGAAATTTCGAGTTTTCACCTCGAAATTTCATGGTATAATCATATGAGGAGGAATCAAGTATGGTGGTTTACCGTCGCGCCTATTTCAATAACTTACCGTGATTTACCCTGGCCCCAAGACCTACAAGCTCAGCGAGAAGATCCAGGTAAGGCCGCTCTATCCCTTTTTATGTGACAATGATGGTTTCTCCAGTCCGTTGTGACCGTTACAAAAAACTATAAGGGTCAATATCAACCGTTATGCGTACATTACCAAGGGTTTTGATCCCGCCGACCCAGCGAGCAAGCAGGTCCTGCAAGGATGTGCTTTTTGCGGCCTTGATCAGAAAGCGCCACCGATGACGGCCCCGCAGTTGCGCCAGCGGCGCTGGCACTGGCCCCAAAACCGTGATATCAGGATGAAAGGGCGCTGATCTTGCCAACTGCTTTGCGACTTGTTCGACATGATGGCGGTCCGTTCCTGAGATAATCACCGCGCCCAACCGCCCAAACGGAGGCATCAGGCGGGCCTCCCGCTCAATCTTTTCTGCTTCAATAAAACTGTCCCGGTCTTGTGACGCCAGGGCCACCATGACGGGGTGGCTTGGATTAAAGGTTTGCAACATCACGCGCCCGGGCCGTTGTTCCCGTCCCGCTCGACCGGAAACTTGATGGAGCAATTGATAGGTACGTTCACAAGCTCGCAAATCCCCTCCGCTCAAACCTAAATCTGCATCCACCACGCCCACAAGCGTCATCATTGGAAAATGGTGGCCTTTTGCCAGAACTTGCGTCCCAATAATGATGTCGACCTCATGAGCTGTTACGCGCCGGATCAACTCATGCACTTGGTTGGGCGTTGACATCATATCGCTGGTCAACATTTCACAACGGGCATGCGGAAAGGTTTGGGTTATTTGTTCGTAGATACGCTCTACCCCTGGGCCACAGGCGATGAAAGATCCTTCTGCTTTACACTCGGGGCAGTTTGGGGGTAATTTCAGGCTATACCCGCACTGATGGCACTGAAGGCGTCCGCTGCGCTTATGCTCAACCAGCCACGAAGTACACGTTGGGCACATGAGGCGATGCCCACATCCCCGACACAAGGTTAAGGGGGCATATCCACGGCGATTGAGGAACAACATGGCTTGCTCTTTTGCCTGTAACCCTTGGGCAATCGCATCTTGCAGGGGTGGAGAAATCCAGTTATGAGGGTAATGGCGCATATCAATGACTTGGGTTCTGGGCATAAGCGCCCCCCCATGGCGACTTTTCAAAACCAGGCGTTGATACCGCCCTTGATCAACATTTGTTATGGTTTCCAGGGAAGGGGTTGCCGAAACGAGCACGATTGGCATTTGCCCTATTTTTGCCCGGACAACGGCCATATCCCGCGCCTGGTAAATGACTTGCTCTTCTTGCTTGTAGGAAGGGTCATGCTCTTCATCTACGATAATCAGCCCCAGGTTTGGATAGGGTAAGAACAAGGCGGAGCGCGCTCCAACAATAACCGGTGTCCGGCCTTCCAAGATAGCGACCCATGTTTGTTGGCGCAAAGCGGGGCTTAAGCCGGAATGCCACTGAAGAGGTTCTACCCCGAAGCGGCGTTGGAAGCGGTTCAGCCATTGGGCTGTTAAGGCAATTTCAGGCAAGAGGACAACAACCTGTCGACCTTTTTTGAGCGCTACTTCCATGGCTGACAAGTAAACCTCTGTTTTGCCGGATCCCGTCACCCCATCCAGCAAGAAAGGCTGAAAATTTTCCTCCTCAATAGCCTTTTGGATGGTGGCAGCGGCAGCCTCTTGGTCGCCTGATAAAGAAAGTCCCTCTCTTTGATCCAAGTTCGGCAGGCGAATGTCCAGTATTTTCCTGGCCTTTGTTTTGGGATTCAATGCCACAGGAAGGGCCATTTTCAGAACCATCCCTATTGGCGTTAAGGTATAGCGCGCAACCCATGTAACAAATTTCTGGTTTTCAGGTGAAAGAGGGGGGCTATCCAGGCGGCGAAGGACTTCTTTTACCTTGCCACAATAATCGGTTGCTTCCTTTCCCCATACCACCCCAAAAGTAGTCTTCCCGCGAAAAGGAACCTCCACCAGATCCCCGACAGCGTATTCCATACCCGTGGGGACAGCATAATCAAACGGACGGTCAATGGCAATGGGAAGAAGAACTTGAACGATAGGTTGAGGAGTCAATGTGAACGGCCTTTATCATGTGGGTTAGAGACCCCCACCCCCTTAAGCTTCGATGGCAACCAGATCAACCGGGACGCCGGGTTGCTGTTTTGTGGTGCGCATCACAAGTTTTGATTTAATGCTCTCAACAATGGGCAGGGTACTTAAATGGGTCGCGTGGAAGTATTGGTATTCATCCCAGTCGCGCGCAACAATTTTGAGGAAAAAGTCAGCTTCCCCTGTAATCAGATGGCATTCCCGAACAAGCGGCCACTCTAGGGCTTTTGCTTCAAAAGCCCGAAGATCCGCGTCGCTTTGGCTGGAAAGCCCCACTTGAGCAAAGATGGTGACTTGGAAGCCTAAAGCTTTTGCATTCAGCACGGCATGGTAGCTTTCAATCACGACAAGGGGGCGCAGAAATACTTGCGTTTTCAGCCAGCTTCACATTTGTCATACGCCCATCTGCTTGCAGGTCTTTTAAAATTTGTAAATCAACAGCATCGAGTGTTATGCTCACGGCTTATCCTATATTCCTACCAGGTTTCAGCAAACGAATTAACGGACAAGGGGCTTATATTTGATCCGATGCGGTTGGTCTGCAACCATTCCTAACCGACGCTTGCGGTCTTCTTCATAAGACTGGTAATTTCCTTCAAACCAGACAACCTGGCTTTCCCCCTCAAAAGCCAAAATATGAGTTGCGATACGATCAAGGAACCAACGGTCATGGCTAATCACAATGGCGCACCCGGCAAATTCCAGCAAGCCTTCTTCCAGAGACCGTAAGGTTTCGACATCCAGATCGTTAGTTGGCTCATCCAGCAATAATACATTAGCCCCTGACTTTAAAACCTTTGCGAGATGGACCCGGTTCCGTTCCCCGCCGGACAACTGGCCAACCCTTTTTTGTTGGTCAGCTCCTTTGAAATTAAACAAGGCACAATAGGCGCGGCTTGGAATGGAGCGTTTACCAAGCAAGATCTCATCATGCCCACCAGAGATTTCTTCCCACACGGTTTTGGTGGGGTTTAACGCATCCCGCGATTGGTCCACATATCCCATCACGACTGACTCCCCTACTTTCAACGTGCCTGTATCTGGCTGGTCATGGCCGGTGAGCATACGGAACAACGTTGTTTTTCCGGCACCATTAGGGCCAACAACGCCCACAATGCCGCCCGGCGGAAGGCGGAAATCCAGGGAATCGATCAGCAGACGGTTCCCGTATCCCTTAGTCAATCCTTTAGCTTCAATCACGTTATCTCCCAAACGGGGACCTGCTGGAATGGTGATAGCTCCATCCCCCGTTCCCTGGTCGTGGGTTTGGTTAAGCAAAGTTTCATAAGCCTGGATACGGGCCTTGCTCTTGCTTTGGCGCGCTTTTGGGGATTGGCGGATCCATTCCAGTTCTCGCGCCAATTGTTTTTGGCGGCTACTTTCCTGACGCTGCTCCACCATCAGCCGCTTTTGTTTTTGTTCCAGCCAACTGGAATAATTCCCCTCATAAGGAATCCCTTGCCCGCGGTCTAGTTCCAAGATCCAGCTAACGACATTATCTAGGAAATAGCGATCATGAGTAATCAGGACGACCGTTCCCGCATAATTCTGCAAGAACCGTTCCAGCCAGGCGACAGACTCTGCATCTAAGTGGTTTGTCGGCTCATCCAGTAATAATAAATCCGGCTTTTGCATGAGCAGGCGGCATAAAGCCACCCGGCGCCGCTCCCCCCCGGACAATTTGGTCACATCCGCATCGCCGGGTGGACAGCGTAATGCATCCATGGCAATTTCGATCTGCCGCGGCAGATCCCAGGCATCCAAAGCGTCAATTTTTTCTTGGCACTCCGCTTGTTCTGCGATCAAATTATTCATCTCTTCATCCGAAAGGGTCTCCCCAAAACGGGCGTTGATGGTGTCAAACCGATCTAGCAATGCTTTTGTTGACGTCAGGCCAGCCATAATGTTTCCTGCAACATCCAAAGCGGGGTCAAGCTCTGGTTCTTGGGATAAATAACCAACCGTTGCTCCTTCTGCACACCAGGCTTCCCCATTATACTCTTTATCAATTTGGGCCATAATTTTAAGCAGCGTAGATTTTCCGGCACCATTTGGTCCAATAACGCCAATTTTCGCCCCTGGGAAAAAAGACAACCAGACCCCTTTTAAAACTTCCCGGCCACCCGGATAAATTTTAGAGAGGTCTTTCATAACATAAATGTATTGATAGCTGGCCATGGGATAACCTTTTCTAAAAACAGGACCATTGAAGTTGTTATTGTTTATAAGGCAAAATGAGTCCTTTTCCTAGTAGGTTGGTATATTAATTTTGCCTGGCTCTCCTTTACCATCGGCCTTCCAATGTTATTATTGGGAGACCGCATCCGCCTCTGGAGCGAAGAAAAAGCCCGCAATTCATGGGGGAGCAGGAGGAATCAGTAAAAATAATAAATTCAATACAGTAAGATCTATTGACCCTACGCCACTGGCGTATAATAAAGGTTTTTTTTATTCATACCAGCTGGACTGAGCCTTCTCTTTGTAAGAAAATTTACCATGAATACAAGCAAAACAGGGGTCATAATATCATTATTGTCCCCTCATGCATGGCCGTTTTATACGTCATTGACGTATAAAACCCACATTTTTTTAAAGCCTTCGTTTCTTAATCTATTTCATTCGAGCCAGTATAAACTCTGTTAAAACATAAGCATAGAAATAAAAATGCCCATAAAAGGAAAAATTATGTTTCCTTATCCGAAAGGGGTATACGTATTCGCCCCCACCAAAGAAATGAAAATCCCACAAGCCCCATAAAGGTTGTTTCGATATGTGGTGATACCCCGGTTCGCGCATATATTCCCCCCATCATCAGTGCTGCAAGCGGCACGACGTAAAGCCCAAAACGCGCCGGGTTTTTTTGAAGAGAAGGAAACTGGGCAGCTTTAGAAAAAGCATAAAGCGTGCCAATCCCAAAAACAACTGCGCCCGCAACATCGGCCAAGGTGTGATAACCTTGGTGAATCAAGCCATAGCCAATGCCTGCTAAAATAAAAAGAAGGGCTTTGCGTAAAACTTGGTTGGGATAGGCTAGAAACAACCATCCATAAAGCGCCACAGAGGTTTGCATATGGCCGCTGGGAAAGGCAAATCCTTTTATCCTTAATGCAGGATCCAGAGGAACCAGGAACAAGGATTTTAACAGGACGTTAAAGATCATGGTGAAGAGAACCAAAAGACAGGCATTTCCCCATATCTGCAATCCTCCTGAAGAAGATTTGTTGATGAGAAACCCTCCTTGGGTAACGAACCCAGCGATGAGAAGGGGGGCAATAACAATGCCCTGGCTGAAGATTAAAAATGCTTTAGCCAATAAAGAGAAAATGGATTCCATCAGGCCTCCATAATATCCTCAATATAGACTACGGCTTCATGATGGCCCCCCCAGGTATCCAGGCGCAACGTTCCTGCAACATGAAGCAGGTGATTTTTTAATTTTAAAATTGCCTGGCCGAGCGGGTGTTGGGCTACCCGAAACGCAATCGCTTTCTGGCGGGTGCCATCTTCGCTTAAGAGAGTGCAGCGCACATGGTCATTTCCGAAAACTTCCGCATAAGAGATGCGCACATTTTGAACCATGAATTTCGGTGTCGGGTTGCCCGCGCCAAAGGGTTCCAGGCAACTCAAACTTTGCAGGAAGCTTGTGGTAATTCCCTTTAAGGTTAAAGAAGCGTCCAAGTCCAGGGTTGGCAAAATATCTTTCATATTCTCGCTCAGGCGTTGGAGTAGAAAATCATAAAACGCCTCATAAAGCGCGCGTGTCACGGTGAACCCTGCTGCCATCGCATGGCCGCCCCCATGAACAAGAAACCCTTGATGACAAGCGGCATGCATGGCTGTTCCGAGGTCAACGCCGGTAATGGACCGGCCAGATCCCTTACCAATATCTTCTGTAAAACTGATAACACACGCGGGGCGGGCATACCGTTCCTTCAGGCGGCTCGCCACAATGCCAATGACGCCGGGGTGCCATCCTTCTCCTTTGACAAGGAGGATCGGCTTCGTCTGAATATCCGTTGTTTCTACCAGGTTGATCGCTTCTTCCAGCACCGCTGCTTCAATTTGTTGACGTTCCCGGTTCAAGACGTCGAGGCGTTGGGCGATGGTTCGCGCTTCCGTTTCATCATCTGTTGACAGAAGGCGTGCGCCGAGGCTGGCTTCGCCGACGCGGCCTCCCGCATTCACCCGCGGGCCAATCATAAATCCTAAATGGTAAGCAGTCGGGGCTTCTTTTAACCCAGCGACATCGGCTAATGCTGTTAACCCCAAGTTCTGGCGCCATCGCGCAATTTTGAGTCCCTGAGCGACAAAAGCGCGGTTCAATCCGGTGAGTGGCATGACATCACAAACGGTTCCCAAGGCTACCAGGTCAAGCAGATGCATTAAGTCTGGTTCAAGGCACCTCAAACACGAAGGATAACCCGGCAGCGCAGAGGTTTTTGAGCGGAGATTCTTGATCCAGCCGATTAGGATTGATGACGGCGTAAGCCTCCGGCAATGTAGGTTGGGCCACATGATGGTCTATGACAATGACATCTAGCCCCAGTGCTTTTGCGTACGCCAAAGGTTCAAAGGCTGTCGTCCCACAATCGACCATAAGGACAAGGCTATAGCCCTCTTCTTTCAACGTGCGCATGGCTTCGCTATTGGGGCCATATCCTTCGTCGATGCGGTCCGGGATATAAATGCGTAAATTTTTTCCCAGCACAGCAAAGTATCGATGCAAAAGGGCGCAAGACGTTCCTCCATCCACGTCATAGTCCCCAAAAACAGCGATCTTTTCCCCAGCGCTTAATGCAGCTATAACGCGGTCAACTGCCTGGTCTAGATCCTTCAAGTGGGAGGGGTCTGGCATCAGCTGTCGCAAGGTTGGTTCCAGGAAAGAGGGAACATCCTCAAGTCGGACGCCCCGGTTTGCCAATAATTGCCCAACGGAGGGGAGGAGATCATAGCGCTGGCTGATGGTGAGTGCCTGGCGGTCATCACACGGGCGAAATTGCCAGATTTTTCCCGAAACCGAGTATTTTGACCCAAACAGCGGTTCAGCAACAAGGACCGGCTTGACAGGGTGCCGATGGGAGATAGGGGTAGGGTTATTAAGAGCGTTCACAAAAAATTATCCTCAATCAAAGATAACCTAGATAGGATGGGTTCATCAGTACCATAGGGAAATGTAGCAAGCAATCCTTTGGAAATTGCCAATAGCAAGTTAAGCTGACAATAAAATAACTTAACCCCCGGCATAAAGGGAACCTATGGAAAAATGCTAATGATAGGTTTGGGTAATTTTTAGAATATTTTTATTTAATATTGACGTTATAAACCAGCCCCGGCTGTCCTGTCACAGGTATGAATAATGATAGATTCTTGATGTCTTTTGTGCTAGAAACATATTGATTTATATTTTTATAAATTTCTCATTATTAAAATATATAGATTAATTAAAAAGTATTAATTACTGTCTTTACGAAATCAACTTTCACATGAATGGAGACCAAACATGAAGAAAAACTTAAAGTTTCCCGTATTTCCTGTCCTTGCCGCTGTAGCGTTTTTAACGCCTTGGGCAATTTACGGCACGGAGCAAGACGAAGGTTCACCAAGAGAGCAACGGAATGGGGGAGCTCCCCAAAACTTGCAGGGATGGGATGGTTTTGGTTCGGAAGAACAGTCTACTATTCCATCAGAAACACCAGAAGAGCTTGAGCAACGCCGGGAAAAGACACGGCAGATTGAGGAAGCCGAGAAAAGCCGAGCGCAATATCAAATAGACGGACAATTGGCAGCGCAGTTGCAATACGGACAGCAGCTCCCTGCGCCCGACGCCCAGACGACTTATGGTATGGAGAGCGACCAAAAATATCCAGAAGACGCATCCAATGCGCCTATGGACCAAGTAGATCATGCAGACCCATTTGGTTTAGCAACACCCGATGTCCTGGCGCGCGTTATGGATCTTGCTTTGAAAGACGTTCAAAATTCATCCGCACCGCTTCTTCTCTGTGAAGAAGTAAAAAAACAAGCTGCTCAAGAAGCAATAAGGTTATTAAATATTACGAATGATTTCTATATTTATCCAACAGATCAGTTGCCCTTATCTGTCCGAGATATTATAGCTGGCTACGTGCGAGTTCCGCAGAGTGATGACCCTATAGAGGCTGAGAATGCGATGGTTGTCGCTGCCGTGATTCGGTCGTTAGCTACTGTGACAGCTTGTATAAGGCCCCTCGAAACCTTGTTAATATCTCTGCATGATCGGCTACAGGCCCAAAATCTTGCATTAAACCCCTGCACAATGGAGGGGAGCCTATCTATACGTCAGAATAATAAGTACCTGAGATCCTTAGCTAAATTTAGAGAATTTATAGCCGATGCAGGAAATACGCTTTTAGATGTTGGGCGCGCCACGCCTTCTGGATATTTTAGAATATCTATCATCCATTCCCTCAATGAACGTAACCCTGTATGGTGTAATTTATCTACCCAAGGAACCGTTGACGATTTCAAACAGTTCTGCCGTGAACGGCAGCTACTAGCAGGAAAAATCATAAGAGCGCTCAATAAGGCTATTGAAGCGTATTCTGACCTAGCTTCTTTATCCGATTGGGATTCTAACCCATTTAAGGTCCTGCACCTTGCCCAACCTATCATAGGCTTGAATCAGGCCCAGCTTAGCTCTTTTGAAAGGCTCGTGACCTCGCATATGATTAAAGAAGCAATGACTGAGTCTATTGAACAATTCATGCGGGATCTAATTTATGTTCACCTATTCAGTAATTTCAACACGACAGAACATTTTTCTCAAATACCCTGGTATGAGGAAGGGGAATAAGGTCTGCTTATACTAAAATTGAGCATCATTTGAGTTTTGGACAATTCCTCTTACCCGTTGTCCTTTGCTCTGTTGTTGCGGATTGCATCGATCTCTCTCACAAAGGAAGAGGCTCAAGCACCTTGATGTATTTGACCTCTTCCCTTGTAGGAGAGGCCGTTATAGGCATAAGTGCAATGGTGGGTGAGAGAAAATCCAAATGATGACTGATCCCCATACCCTATAAGATAAAATCCAAAACTCCCCTTCACGCTGCATCTTAGTATAGAGAGATTACCAAAAACCAGGTATAATTAATCTATATGACATCATCAAAAGCCACACTCAAAAGATAAAAGACGGAGTTTTAAAGAAAACCACCACAACCATTAATTTGGCAACGGCCCTTGCCGCAGTTGACAAACGGGTCCTTATTATCGATTTTGACCCTCAGGCCAATGCCTCAACAGGGTTGGGCTTAAGCAAACAGCGGCGCCTTCTCAACTCTTATGGGCTCGTGATTGGCGACTATACCATGAGCCAGGTGATCGTCAAGACCGCCATTCCAGGGTTGTCCATTGTTCCCTCTGCCATTGATCTCTTAGGCGCTGAAATCGAACTTGTTGGTATGGAACGCCGGGAATATATCCTGAAGGACATCATTGCCCCTTATACAACCATGTTTGACTATATTTTCATTGATTGCCCCCCGTCCATGGGCCTGTTAACATTAAATGCGATGGTTGCTGCAACGGACGTGATTATTCCCTTGCAATGTGAATATTATGCCCTGGAGGGGTTAAGCTATTTGTTAGGCTCTATTCAAAAGATCAAAAAGTCCTTGAACCCGAACCTGTCTCTTTTTGGGATTGTCCTGACGATGTTTGACCGTCGTAGCTCCTTATGTGAAATGGTGGCGCGGGATGTGCGTTCTTACCTCGCAGACAAGGTCTTTCAAACGGCGATTCCCCGGAATACAAAAGTATCTGAAGCCCCCAGCCATGGAAAGCCCGCCATGATCTATGACTTTAGGTGCGCTGGGTCTCAGGCGTACATGTCTTTGGCCCGTGAAGTGTTAAGCCGTGATACCCAACTGAAACAGGAGGAAAGAGCCGCATGATTGAAGCTGAAGCCAAAAAATCCCCTTTAGGACGGGGGCTTTCTGCTCTCCTGGGAGAATCTTCCATTATAGAGCGAGAAATGTCAGGCGGTGTGTTTTCTGTCCCGACTCTTGATTTAAAACCTGGGAAGTTTCAGCCCCGGTACCGCTTTGATGATGATAAATTAACAACGCTGGTTGATTCCATTCGCGAAAAAGGGATTATCCAACCCTTGGTTGTGCGCCCTCTTAGAAATGGGATAGGGGGGCAAGGGACAGGGGCTTATGAAATTATTGCTGGTGAGCGACGGTGGCGGGCAGCGCGGACGCTCAATCTGGAACATGTTCCTGTAGTGGTTCGGGAGTATAGCGATCGTGAGGCCCTGGAAGTCGCTCTTATTGAAAATATTCAACGAGATGATCTGACCCCCATCGAGGAAGCCGAAGGATACCACCGTCTCCTGGAAGAATTCAGCTATACACAGGAAGAGTTGGCTCGTTCCATTGGCAAAAGCCGCAGCCATGTGGCTAATATGCTTCGCCTTAACCAATTACCAGGCCATATCAAAGATATGATTCAAGATGGCAAAATTTCAGCCGGCCATGCGCGAACGCTTGTGAATGCGGAAAATATAGAAGAGCTGACCCAAAATATTATTGAAAACAACCTTAATGTCCGCCAGGCTGAACAGCTCAAGCAACGGCGTGCCAGAGGCCAAACCCTAGAACTCCCTGAAACAGAACTCGTCCAGCAGACAAAAATCATTGAAAATGAGATCGCTCATCTGTTGCGGCTTGGTGTTTCCCTCAAAGTGAAACAAAGTGGGGCCACCTTGACGGTAAATTTTAGGAGCTATGAAGAAATTGATGAGTTCATGGACAGGCTCAGGGCCATTGAGATGTAGACAGGCTGCCTGCTCTAATGACCACTATTTTATGGCGGCCTTCACCGAAACATGTCCAGGAAGCCAACATAACTCGATTTATGAAAAAAATTCGAGAAGACTACGGGCTTCCTATCTTAAGGTACGATGACCTTTATACATTTTCTATCGATCATCCTGAGAAATTCTGGAAAGCGGTCTGGTCTTTTTGTGGTGTCATTGCGGAGCGTCAGGGTGATCGGTTTCTGGTTGGTGCAGAGACCATCGAGACGGCAAAATTCTTTCCTGACGCCCGCCTTAACTTTGCCGAAAATCTCTTAAGGCGGCGGGACGAGGCCATTGCGGTTACGTTTTATGGGGAAGACAGGGTTTTTCAAAAGCTGACGTTTCAGGATCTCTATCAGCAAACAGCGAAGCTTGCCGATACTTTCAAAAAATGGGGCGTCCAACCTGGCGACCGGGTCGCTGGGTACTTGCCCAATATGCCCCAAGCCATTATTGCCATGTTGGCCACAGCTAGTATTGGAGCGGTCTGGTCTTCCTGTTCCCCTGATTTTGGGGTGCAAGGGGTTGTTGATCGTTTTTCTCAAATTACGCCCAAGGTTTTTCTGATGGCCGATGGCTATTTTTATGGGGGTAAAACTTTTTCGTGCCTGGAGCGTTTATCAGAAATTCAGGCTTCTATCCTGTCCATCGAAAAAGTTATCATCGTCCCCTACACTCTTCCATCAAAAGAGATAAATTTCAAAGGCGGAAACGACCCTGTTGAAATATGGGCCAATCTTATGGCGGTATCCTCCGCACAATCCCTTGAGTTTGCGCAACTGCCTTTTGATCATCCCTTATTCATCCTTTATTCTTCGGGTACCACCGGCGTTCCCAAATGCATTGTCCATAGTGCTGGGGGCACGTTGCTTCAACATCTGAAAGAGCATCAACTCCATTGTGACATTAAGCCTAGTGACCAGGTTTTTTATTATACCACCTGCGGGTGGATGATGTGGAACTGGCTCGTCTCTGCCCTCGCAAGTCGGGCAAGCCTTGTCTTGTATGAGGGGTCGCCTGTATATCCTCATCCGGAAACCTTGTTTGATATGGCTGACAAGGAGGGCATAACCTTGTTCGGTACTTCCGCAAAATTCATTGATATGCTGGCAAAGGTGGGGGCTAATCCCATGCAAACACACTCTCTATCTTCTTTGCGGATGATGACATCAACAGGTTCTCCCCTGGTGCCAGAAAGTTTTGATTATGTCTACCAATCCATCAAGAAAGATGTGTGTTTAGCATCAATTTCTGGCGGGACAGATATCATTTCCTGCTTTGTCTTAGGCAACCCGGTTGCCCCTGTTTGGCGGGGGGAAGTGCAAAGCCGGGGCTTAGGGCTTGCTGTCGCCGTATACAATGAAGCAGGCCGCCCTGTGGTTGGTGAGAAAGGGGAGCTGGTGTGTACAAAACCATTTCCCTCTCAACCGCTAGGGTTTTGGAATGACCCGACAGGCGAGAAATACCATGCGGCTTATTTTGGGCGCTTTCCCAATGTTTGGCACCATGGCGATTTTGTGGAGCTAACACCCCAGGGGGGGATGGTTATTTATGGCCGGTCAGATACCGTCTTGAATCCGGCAGGAGTCAGGATTGGAACCTCCGAAATTTACCGCCAGGTGGAGAAAATCCCTGAAATTCTAGAAAGCTTGGCGATAGGGCAAAAATGGCATCAGGATGAGCGCGTTATTTTATTTGTCCAACTTAAGGAAGGGATTTTCCTTTCTGAAGGCCTTATTAATAAAATCAAGGCCCAGATCCGCCAAAATACTACTCCTCGTCATGTGCCTGCTAAAATTATTGCTGTGGGCGATATCCCCAAGACAAAAAATGGAAAAATAGCCGAACGTGCCGTTCGAGACTTAATCCACGGGGAACCGATGAAAAGTCAGGATACACTCGCAAATCCGGAAGCTCTTGAGCAATTTAAAGGATTATCTGAGCTTGCTGAGGAGGTTACCTAATCCTTCCAAAAGAGGGACTTCCTTATTTTGTAGAAGTCCCCCTTGACTTAAAGCAAGCCTCTCTTAAAAATTTCAATCCCTGTAATAAGGAGAGCTTATTCGGGAAGGAAGTTGTAAAGAAACTTCACGGCCTTTGATTTTGCTAAACGCTGCTTCTTTCTCATTCCACGCTACAAAAAAGTTCCTACCGGTTGTCAAGCTGGTTACGGAGGGGACCTCTCCCAATGGTGAAATGTTAAATGGTTTCGTAGGTGTGCCGTCAAAGAAGAAAAATTGTCCTACAATGCCGCGGCCCGTCTCCGCACCATAGGCAACTAAAGCAAGCCCAGTTTGTGAAGAAGTCGTAACTCCAAACACTCCAGCGCCCAGCGCTATTAGAAATTCATCGCCAGGTACTCCGTTCCGCAGAATGCGGCTAACAAGACGACCGGGCTCGTTCTTATATACGATTATGATATTACCGTTATTTAGAAACTGAGCGCCCCGTGCTGGAGCAAGAGGCCTTGCTGCTGAGTGAATGATGATTTCCTTACCTCGAGGGTTTCCATCGTTCTCAAAGAACTGCCCTATAAGGTTAAAGCCGCTGTTCCAAGTTACAAAAAAACTGCCATCCTTTAACCCCAAGACAGAAGGAACCGATTCCTTCCCAACTGTAATGGCATTGATGCTGACTGTATCGGTAACAGCCCTACCTGAGGGAGAAAAGATACGTCCAAAAATTCCAACATCATTAGGTTCGTAGGGGACACTACGCCATACAAAGATAAAATTACCATTGGATAAGCATCCAACGGATGGGTCTCGTAGGGAAGCCCTGGGGTCTTGACTGACTGTAAACGGCCGAGGTGTGGTAGACGTACCGTTTTCAAAATAAACACGTCCAATGATACCTTCGTCACCTACTTCTACCTGATCTGGCCACGTTACCCCAAAATAATTGCGGCATCCTATGGCAGAAGGAAATTTATGGCCAGGAAACGAAGTATAGTAACTCACATTAAATTCAGGAGAACCTGTGGTTCCATCAGGAGACACAAGCCGTGAAACTACCTCACTGAAAGGGTTAGCACGAGTACCCTCAAACCACCACACACCCGCGATATTATTATTCCCTAGCCCAGTTACAGCTAATGTAGCTCCATCTTCAACATCAAGAGGCGTCTTGTTAAGTTGAAAGGGCGTCCCTAAATGAGGTTCTGCCCCATCAGCATGCCTTGGAAGAGGAGAAATCCCTTCAGCTTGGGATATTAGGGCACCAAACGTAAAAAAGCTCTTAGCAATGCCATGACTAAAACCATCACAAGGGCCCGTTTATTTTGCAACACCATGAGTAGTCTCCTTTCTTGTAAATCGTTATAATTATTAATCCAAGAAAAAGCTTTGTAAGGGATCATGTATTTTGATTTTTTTAAATTCCCCAAAATAAACAGCTTACGGTATGGATTATAATGTAATAGACACAATAGGCACAAAGTATAAACTTGTCGCAGGCGTTTAACAGGTTTCCTGAGAAGCTAGGCGACAAAGCCTAGTCCTTCCAGAAAGACGGCATAAAAAGAATGAGGACCGCGAGCAGTTCAAGACGGCCTAAAATCATGCCAAACATCAGCAAACATTTAGGTCCCTGTTCCAGCGCTTCTAACGCACCCAGCGGGCCAATATGTGAGCTTAACCCTGTTCCAAGATTGCCAAGGGCAGATGCTGCTCCGGACAGGCTTGTCGTAAAGTCTAATCCGCAAACAGATAACCCTCCGGCCAATGTGATCAGGCAAAAAGCATAAAGGGTAATAAACGTAAAGACGGACGTTGAGATATTTTCTGAGATCTTCTGGGATTGATAGGAGGGGACATAAATTCCGTGAGGGCGGCGCAATTGACGTAGATGGCTTAAAGCGACAGCCAGCAAGACTTGAAACCGGAAGATTTTGATGCCGCCAGCGGTAGAGCCGGTACAGCCGCCAATAAGACTCAAAACAAAGAATAAAACAAGGGGGAAAGATCCCCATACAGTATAATCTTCTGCCATGTATCCTGTAGACGTTATGATGGAAACAACAGCAAAGGAAGAATAACGAAGGCTGTCCCAAAAATTAACATCCTCATGGAACATAAGCCAGGATGCTCCTAACAAGGAGGCAACGCCAATTGTCCCTAAATAAACACGCAATTGACTGTCCTGCCAAACGGCTTTAAAATTTCGATGCCATAGCTTTACAAATAAAATAAAGGTGGTCCCTCCAATGATCATAAAAACCGTTAAAATGAGTTCGATAGACAAGCTGTGGAACGCCCCAATTGACAGGTCTTTCGTACTTAATCCGCCCGTAGAAACCGTACACATAGCATGGCAAACCGCATCAAACCACCCCATGCCAGCCAAATGAAGTAAAATGGCACATGCCATTGTGAAGACGAAGTAAATCGATAAAATGGCGGAAGCAATTTGGGATACGCGCGGCAAAATCTTCTCAGAACGGTCTGAAAATTCGTTGCGAAACAATTGCATGCCGCCAATACGTAAGATTGGCAAAATGGTCATCGCCATAACGATGATTCCTGTGCCCCCAAGCCACTGAAGAAGCGCGCGCCATAACAAAATACCCTTGGGAACCTTATTTAAATGGGCCAAAATTGTAGATCCTGTCGTCGTAAGGGCCGAGACCGACTCAAACCAACAGTCGAGAAAATCTAAAGATAAGGATGACCAAAAAAAAGGGAGCCCAGCAAAAAAAGAGGTTAACACCCAACTGCCGACGGTCAAGAGAAAGGCTTCCCTGACGCGCAATTGTGTTTTTCCTTCTGACTGGGTTGACAAAACCAGCAAGGTCCCAACAAGGCCCGTCATGAAGGCTGATATAGCAAACTCGCGCCACCCATCCGTTCTGTAGATCAACAGTTCCAGGCTTAAAGGGATGAGCATGGCTGCGGCGGTAATGCTGAGAAGGATGCCAATCAGAAAAAAAACCGCTCGGAATGCGATCACAACTTTTTGTCCCTCATAAGTGAAAACTGGATCTTTGAGAAGATCATACGCCTAAAGGGAGAGTGTTGACAATCATGGCCTTGCTCTTATACCGTTTAACCCTGTTATAATCTTGCTGGAAGAGACCGATGTCCCTGACCTCCCCCAAATTTTGGGAGCAACCCCATAGCTGGGCTGGATACCTTCTTGAGCCGCTTAGTTGGCTTTATCAGGGAGGCGCTGCCCTTCATCACCTTTTCTCTAAACCCTGTCGTGCGGATGTCCCTGTTATTTCTATTGGAAATTTCGTGATGGGAGGGGCTGGTAAAACCCCTGTGGCAAGGGCGTTAGCGCAACAGCTGCAAGGAATGGGACGCAACCCCCATATCATCAGCCGGGGGTATGGGGGCGCTTTAAAAGGGCCTGTTCAAGTTGATCTGGCCCATCATTCCTACCACGAGGTCGGGGACGAGCCGTTGTTGTTGGCGCAAAACACGCCAACTTGGGTTTCAAAAGACCGGCGGGCAGCGGTAAATCCGGCCATCAAAGCTGGCGCTGATATCTTGCTTCTGGATGACGCACACCAGAATAGAAGCCTTGAAAAAGACATGTGTTTAGTGGTCGTCAATGGGCTACAAAGATTTGGGAATGGGCGGGTCTTCCCAGCCGGCCCCTTACGGCAATCCCTGAAAGCTGGTTTAAAAGGTACAACCGCCATTATTTTTATGGCTCAAGACAATAATCCTTTACCAGAGCCACTCCGCTCCGTTCCATGCCCTGTCATTCGCGCTAAGATCGTCCCCATAAACCCAAACCCATGCGCTGTTTTCGCCTTTACAGGCATCGGGTACCCGGAGAAATTTCGTCAAACGCTCGTGGCGGCTGGGTATGATGTCAAAGCTTTCTCTCCGTTTCCAGACCATTATCCTTACACAGAACAGGATTTGCGTACGCTTCGGAAGCGGGCGCGCGTTGAGGGCGCCTGCCTGATGACGACCGAGAAGGATGCTATGCGTATCCCTCCTGACAGCCGCGAAGGCATCCTGGTGCTACCGATCGGCTTGGTGTTTGAACCAGCCACGGCGCTTGAGTCCCTGTTGAGAGAATGTTTGAAAGCCAGGGGCTTTTAGGGAGTGCCTCTGTGTTTGATTTTTTCTTAATCAAAGATTTTGTTTTTCTAAAAAATGGGATTTTTCTATTGATTGTATGGAGCGGTATTGTGATATTTGCGAAGATATTTTTATAATATGGCGGATGGGGTGGGATTTGAACCCACGAAGGGGTTGCCCCCTTGCCGGTTTTCAAGACCGGTGCTTTCAACCGCTCAGCCACCCATCCGTATGGGTTATATGTGCCTGACGGTGCGGCAACCGTCAATAGGTAAGTTACACATATTGCGACGTAACATCTACCTGGGGTTCGGGAAGTTGCTGCAAAAGCGGAATAATTTCATCAATCGTCATAACAAAGATTAAGAGTTTTTCATCCATAGGTCGAGCAAAACGGTATTCGACAACGTTGTGAATGAGGGCTTTGAGAGGATCCCAATATCCATTAATATTGGCAATAATGATGGGCTTGTCGTGCATTTCCAGTTGGCGCCAGGTCAAAATTTCAAAAAGCTCATCAAGGGTGCCGAAACCACCTGGCAAAATAACGAAGGCATCCGCGCTTTCGGACATCTTGAGCTTGCGGGTATGCATGGAATCCACCACGTGC
The DNA here is from genome assembly GCA_021323455.1 of Alphaproteobacteria bacterium. Taxonomy (GTDB): domain Bacteria; phylum Pseudomonadota; class Alphaproteobacteria; order Paracaedibacterales; family VGCI01; genus VGCI01. Next base: position 27,444 of record JAJONN010000009.1, read on the forward strand.
AGCTCACTCAGATGATCATGACCGCCTTCGACGTGTTCTAGGTTACGGGTGATAAACCCAACAGCTCGGCCGCCATTATCCATTACGCCATCGGCAACCAGTCCCATGAGTCCCAATTGTCCCCCGCCGTACACGAGCTGGATCCCCGCTTGAGCCAAAGATTTTCCCAGTTCAAAGGCGGCTTTTTGGTAGATGAGTTCTGTCCGGGGGGATGAGCCACAATAAACACACACAGACTTAATAGGCTGCACAGATACGCTCCTTGTAGGGATAGAAAAGGGAGGGCGAGGCTTACCCTTCCCCTAATTGACCATGGCAATGCTTATACTTCAACTCTGACCCACAAGGACATAAGGCGTTTCTTTGGACGCGTCCCCATGTTGAAGGATCATTGGGATCCGTATCCCCGTCCTTTTTGGAACGCCGGGTACGTACCGGTTCAGGGGCGTACTCTGTGGTGTTTGGTGCCATTGTGGCCGGGTTCCAAAGGGGTACGCTGGATGATGTTGCGGTATCTTGATCCGTTTCAATCCAGTTGGGCGTTTCTTCCTTAAAACGGGAGAAATCAGTCTCTGCGAAAATATCCCCGATTGCTTCTAGGGAAGGCGTCTGGAGGTCAAAATGGGACAAAAGAATGGTCGCTTCTTCACGCACCCGGACCAATAAGTCCTGGAACAAATTGAAGGCTTCCCGTTTATATTCATTCAGCGGGTTGCTTTGAGCATAAGCGCGCAAGTTAATGCCCTGGCGCAAATGATCAAGCATCAACAGGTTTTCTTTCCAACATCGATCCAGGGTTTGCAACAGCAGGGTCCGTTCAGCGGAACGCATCAAGGAAGCGCCATATTTCTCTTCTTTCATAGCGGCAGCTTCTTCGGCAGCTTTGAGAATGCGCGCGTATAGTTCTGATTCCGCGATGCCTTCTTCAGCCCCCCACTGCTCAATAGGTAAGGTTAACCCAAATATACGCATACATTCTGTACGCAACCCTTCCAGGTCCCATTGCTCGGCAAGCGCATTTTCAGGGATATGATTTTTTACCATGGTGTCGATGACGTCAGCGCGCATTTCCTGGATCAGTTCCCGGGCATCTTCTTCCGTCATTAATTCACGACGTTGTTCATAAATAATTTTTCGTTGGTCATTCATGACATCGTCGTACTTTAACAAATGTTTCCGGATGTCAAAATTGCGGGCTTCCACTTTCTGTTGGGCACGCGCCAATGCTTTGCTAATCATGGAGTGGGAGATGGCTTCCCCTTCCTGAACCCCCAGTTTGCGCAACATACCATCAAGGCGCTCTGACCCAAAAATACGCATCAAGTCATCTTCAAGGGAGATAAAGAACTTGGAAGCGCCTGGGTCGCCCTGGCGCCCAGACCGTCCCCGTAACTGGTTGTCAACGCGACGGCTTTCGTGGCGTTCGGTGCCAATGACGTAGAGACCTCCCGCGGCTTTTGCAATCTGTTGAGCCTGGTCAATTTCCTGGCGGATCTGGGCAATGCGCTTTTCCCGCTCGGCAGGGTCAGTAACGTCGGCGAGTTCCCGCTCGATGCGCATGTCCAAATTACCGCCAAGCTTGATGTCCGTGCCGCGGCCAGCCATGTTGGTGGCAATGGTAACGGCTTCTGGATAGCCAGCCTCAGCAATAATAAGGGCTTCCTTGTCATGGTAACGGGCATTCAGGACCTGGTGCGCAATCTTTTCTTTTGTTAAAAGCGCTGACAAAACTTCCGATTTTTCGATGCTGGTGGTCCCAACCAAGACAGGCTGCCGGCGGTCTTGGCACTCCCGAATTAATTTGACGACGGCCCCATATTTTTCTTTAGCGGTCAAATAAACTTCATCATCATAATCCAGGCGCTGGATGGGAAGATTGGTTGGGATCTCAACCGTTACCAGCTTGTAAATTTCATCAAATTCCGGCGCATCTGTCATGGCGGTACCGGTCATACCAGAGAGCTTGGGGTACATCCGAAAGAAATTTTGGTAGGTAATAGAAGCCAGGGTTTGGTTTTCCATCTCAATGGTGACTTTCTCCTTGGCTTCCAAAGCTTGGTGCAACCCTTCGGAATACCGGCGGCCGTCCATCATACGTCCTGTGAATTCATCAATAATAATGACTTTGTCGTCTTTAACAATGTAATCGACGTCACGGGTAAACAGCTTATGCGCTCGCAAAGCTTGGTTTACGTGATGGACGAGGCCAATGTTATGGATGTCGTAAAGGGTCGCGCTGGCATGGAGGAGGCCGTGCTGACGTAACAATGCTTCAATATGTTCTACGCCGGCTTCCGTGAGTGTTACGGTGCGTTGCTTTTCGTCCTTTTCATAGTCTTCTTCCGTTAAAGAAGGAAGCAGCGCGTCAATTCGCATATATGAATCTGACGATTCTTCTGCAGACCCTGAAATAATTAAAGGCGTTCGGGCTTCGTCAATGAGGATGCTATCAACTTCATCGACAATAGCATAATGGAAAGGACGTTGGACCATGTCGCCCAAGCGGAACTTCATGTTATCGCGTAAATAATCAAAGCCAAATTCATGGTTGGTTCCATAAGTAACGTCTGCTGCATAGGCGTTCCGGCGTTCCTCATCCGTTAGTCCATGGACAATACAACCAACCCTCAAGCCTAAAAATTCATAAACTTGGCCCATCCATTTGGAATCTCGCTCGGCCAGGTAATCGTTAATCGTCACGACATGGACGCCTTTTCCTGTCAAGGCATTGAGGTAAACAGGCAAGGTCGCAACCAGGGTTTTTCCTTCACCGGTTCGCATTTCCGTAATCATTCCGTCGTGCAAGACCATACCGCCCACCAGCTGGACATCAAAGGGCCGTTGGCCTAATGTGCGTTTGGCGGCTTCCCGGACAGTGGCAAAGGCTTCGACAAGCAAGTCATCCAAGGTTTCCCCCTTGGCAAGACGTTCCCGGAACCAACCTGTTCGGGCTTGCAATTGCTGATCAGAAAGTTTTGAAATTTCTTCTTCCAGCGCATTGATTCTGGTAGCCGTTTTAAAATGTTTTTTGACAATACGATCATTGGCAGAGCCAAACAGTTTCCGAAAAGCCGTTGTTAACATATCAGCCTCAATTAAAATTTTATGTTTTGTTCTCAATCAAAGTCAGGGCATCCCCTAAAAAAGTTATTTCAAGGGCCCTGTCTTCCCGCTATCACATGACATCTTGCGCTCATTGTAATTCTATTTTATAAAAGACTCAATGGTTATACCCTGATACGGTTCCATTGTGTTATTTAATTTTTAACTGGCCCGGTCAAGGGCGTTTGAGTTGTTCCCTTTATGCTTGGGTGCTGTCTGCTTTAATGCAGCTCTCTTGCAGTTCATGAAGGATGATTCAAATATGCTTCATAACCCAGGCAGTTACCAATAGAATTTTTGCGTTGTTACATTTATTTATAAGGAAATTGGTCATATGAAATCACTTATCTCTTCCCGTGCCGCTGCCGTGGCCATGGCCTTGCTCGCTTCTATTCCTATGGCGATGGGCGCTGGCGCTGCTGCGCCTTCACCGGCTGCCCCTGCGGCTGAACCTTCCGAAAGTACAGTCGTTGGTATCATCACGATCGATGGGACGGTCGTTAAAAAAGTTACGGCTGGCGACGTAAAGTCTAAGCTGGCTGTCTTGCCCCCTCAATTGGCAGGGGCACCTTATGACCAGATTTTCCCTCTTCTTCTCAAAAGCGTTGTAACGGAGCAAATTATTACTTACTACGCGGGAAAGGCTGCTATTAAAAGCAAACCTGAATACGCAAAAATGGTTGAGGAATGCAAAAAGGGCGCAGAACAAAAATTATTCCTGGAAGGAGAAATTGACAAACTCGCAACGCCGGCAGAATTAGAAAAATCTTATAAGGAAGTCAAAGAAGCCGCCCCCAAAGAAGATGAATATAATGTCAGCATGATCACGGTGACCGACAAACAAAAAGCTTCACGTCTCTTGCAAGAAGCAAAAAAAGCAGGCGTAGCCAAGTTTGGTGAATTGGCCAATAAAGAGTCCATGAATAAAATTCCAGATGGAAATTTGGGGTATGTCCGCTTAGGCGAATTGCCCGAAGCTTTCCGGGATAAAGTCAAGAATGCAGCGAAGGCAACGATTGTTCCAAATGTTGTGGAAATTTCAATGCCAGACCCTTCCGAGCCGAACAAAAAGGTGACAACTTATAACATCATCTTGGTTCAAGACAAGCGCCCAGCTGCTTTCCCGCCATTTGAAGCGGTTAAGAATGAACTGAAAGCAGCTGTCAGTTCCAAGTTTGCCAAGCAAGTTATCAAAGATCTGGAAGGAAAAGCAAAGATTGAGCTTTTCGGTTTAGATGGCAAGCCCCTTGACCAAAAAGCAGACGCGCCGAAGGCGGGTGACGCTTCAAAAGCAGAAGAGGCCCCAAAGGCAGCCCCAGCGGCATAACCGCTTGATTGAAGGAAACAAGCCCCCGGAGCCCGGGGGCTTTTTTTATGGAAACATTACAATGCCTCAACCTATTGTGACCATTGTCAGCGCCCTTTTGGAAGATGACCTAGGGCGTATCCTGTTGGCCCAACGCCCGGCGGACAAAGCCATGCCGTTTCTATGGGAGTTTCCAGGCGGAAAGATTGAGGCAGGTGAAAGCCCGGAAGAAGCATTGGTGCGTGAATTAAATGAAGAAATCGGCATTATGGTTTCGCCCACCCATCTGAAACCGTTAACATTTGCCAGCATGGCTTACCCGGACTTCCATATCATCCTTTTAGGGTATCAGTGCCGGGAATGGGCAGGGTCGCCTTGTGCGCGGGAAGGCCAGGGGGGGCTTGCGTGGGTTATGCCATCCGATCTGGATCAATACCCCATGCCGGAAGCGAACCGTTCAATTGTTGGTTTTTTGAAAGGGCACCATAGCCATAGGGGATTTGAAAAGTGTGAACCCAATGCTGCGCCTTAACAACCTTTTCCTTTTAGCGCCTGATCTGGGTTATGTTTCATTGAAAAAGTCAGAGGTATGCCGGAACTCTTGCGGGACAGGCGGTGACCTTCCGTCCCTTTCTTGCAAGAACCGCAACCATAAGACCCTCATTTACTGGGGGTCAAACGGTTACGGTTTGAACGTTTGCAGCTCGATAGTTCTTTTTAAGCTATGATTCATTATCCCTTCAATCCCCCTCTGTAATGACAACGTTAGACATACCTCTAATATCGGCACTAATCATATAGGCGGGGAACCCGATGAAAGTCAATTGGTTAAGGTGATGCATATGGCTGAGAGGCGCAAGACCAGTCTCTGTGAAGTACAGGTTTTCTAAAGTAAGGTTTTGAAAGTTACCTATCCTACTAACATGTGCAAGGGCGTCATCTTGATGGCAGTAATCCCCTATCCCCTTTAAAATAAGGTTTTGAAGGTTATCCATGTTACTAATAGGCGCAAGGGCGTCATGTTCAAACGGTATCCCCTCCTCCAAAGTTAGTTGTTTAAGGTGCTGCATGCGACCGAGATGTACAAGGCCAGCATTTGTGACTGCACTCAGTTTTCCTAAAGTAAGGCTTTGAAGTTTATTCATCATGCTAACATGTGCAAGGGCGTCATCTTCAAACCTTAGATGTGTCAAAGTAAGTTGTTTAAGGTTAACCAGACAACTAAGGTGTCGAATGCCAACACCTGTGATCAGCGGCAGACAATCTAAAGAGAGTTTTTGAAGGCTATGTATCTTGCTCACGTACGCAAGGCCAACATCTGTAATACTTCTGATATCCACTAAATCAAGTTCTTGTAGATTAAGCAGAAGACTAAGGGATTTAAGGTGATCATCGGTGAGTTTATCCAGGCTAAAGGATCTCAAATCCCCAGAACCCCTATGTAAAATAAGTTTTTGGAGCTTATTCAGCCCACAAATTTGTGTCCAAAACTTATAAATTCCATCATCTATAACCTGAACAGTTAAAGTAAGTTTTTTAACGGTATCGAGTTTTTTGAACAAAATAACAAACTCTTTAGCGAGATCGGGTCCATCGAGTTGATTGCGTTCATGGAGTGCTTTTAGTTCTCCTTTGAGAAAGTTAGAAAGCTTGGTAACACGACCGGAGTCATAGAGGTTACAGAGTGCATTTCCTACATCGTCTTCATTGATATTGACCCCAGCTCTTTCCAAATAATCGCTTCTTTCCAACAAATTAGAAAGCTCGACGACAAGATCGCAGCCATAGAAGTTGCCGAGTTTATTGAAAACATCGAGATTATTGAGTTTTTGGAACAATTCTAGTCTTTTGAATAAAAAATAACTCTTTTCAAAATGACTATGGCTATAACGGTATGCTTCGAGCGCATCGACGTGATCGAATTGTTGAAGCAACTCTGGCGAAAGATCATCTGGCAATGACAAAAGGCGACTGTCTAAATTAATATCACGTTGCTCACGGGCATCCTTTTCGCATTCTTTTACGTGTCTACACGTGGATAGGAAGTTAACAAGATCCTTTTCATTTAAAAAGGTGGCTGCGTGGCTTAGGAGCGTTAGGGGAAATCTTCCTAAGGGAGGACATTCACTCCGTCTTCCCAATGGTTGTGGCTCCTGCCTAAGGGCTGCGGTTTCTTCTCCAGCACAAGCGCTTGAAACCGACGATAAAGATCCCAATGTTGCCATAACGGCCAAGCTGGCAAAATTTAATAATTTCATTTTCATTTAAATCCTGTTTTTGAGTAATATTTATAACGGCTATTGAGCAATTAATTTATGTTCGTTCCAACATAACAGAATTTATGTAATCATGAATATAAATAATGCAATATTTTTTATATTATATTTATTTAAATAAAATTTTACAGATGAAGTTATGTTCGCCTTAAATGAAAGGTTCAAACAGCTTTGTTAAATCTTCTGACAAATATAATAGAGGAAAGGTCATATTCAAACCATGTGCCTTCTTGACATCAGAACCCTGTTCGGGCAACGTTAGGCGGACTGCTGGTTTTGGCAGATGCCAAATGAAAAGGGAACACGGAATTTCTAAACAAAGATTGAGCCGTGGCTACCCCCGTAACTGTGAATGGCGAGTTTAACCGTTACCTTGAACAAGGGTATCAAAAGCCACTGGGGAACCGGGAAGGCTTACGGTTAAGCGAAGACCCATGAGCCAGGAGACCTGCCAGCGGGTCCGCATCACTTTCCTTAAGGGCGGGGTGCCTCTTTTGGAACGGGACAACCGCACGTGGTGATGCCTATAACCACAGCGGGAGGCTCAGTTCCATTATACGTATTTACGATTGTACCCTTTTCTTTTTTACCCTGACTGCCACCCTGTATGCAGTGCCACAACCCGTACGCTTGCCAACGGTTGTTGTGCGAGGGTTGGCTTTTCCAACCCCCAGCCTCCTGGACGGCGCTGATCGAACACGCATTACCGCTCAAGAGTTGGAGCAACAGCAAGCCGTGACGCTGGTTGACGCTTTACGCCGTATTCCTGGGGTAGATATGATTCAATCCGGTGGGATAGGCCAGCCTGCCAATATGTCTTTAAGGGGAACAGCAACCGGGCAGACAGCCGTGATTTTAGATGGGATGCGGATTAACGATGTCAGCGCTGACAATGGCGCGGTTGACCTGGCTCCCTGGCGCGTGGATGATATGGCGGAAATCCAAGTCATCCGTGGTCCTTTGAGCAGTTTATACGGCTCTGACGCGATGGGCGGCGCTATTGTCCTGGAAACAAAAAAAGGGGGAGGCCTTGCGAAAATACGGGGAAAAGCAGAAGCTGGGTCTTACCAAACTTACAGCCAGGTTTTGAGTACCCAGGGGCAAAAAGGTTCCCTAGACTATCACATAACAGCTTCGCGCCTCCAGTCGAATGGGTCTCCCCTGACGCCGGATCGTTTTCGGGGAAAGATTCAGGGCAAGGCCGACGATCCCTTGCATCAAGAAAATATGTCTGCGCGGTTTGGGGTAGGCCAAGAATCTGCGAACTTGTCTTTTTTGAGCCGATACACGACCCGTCGTTTGGGATTTCGGGGGTGGCAGGGTGAGCCTTGGCGTCAGAAGTTGTCCCAGAGCTTTAACCGGCTTCAGGGGCATTTAGAGGGTTCAGAAGGAAAATGGATTCACGATATAGGATTTGCCCACTATCAAACGGATCGAGAGAACGAGAATTCTTTAGGACAGAAAGATGGGGAGAATAATGGGTCCCAAGCGCAAGCCGATTGGCGTCAAACCCTAACTATAAATGAGCGGGTTCAAGTGAATGTGGCAAAGGAGTTTGTGCAAGAGCGGTTTTATACCCATCGTTTGAAAAGTGATTCAAATCAAGCCCGATCAAATCGGGGAGGGGTTAGCGCTGCGCTTGCTACCAGAGTTATAGAGCCTTTGACAATTTCTACGGCTGCTCGAATTGATAAATACCAAGGTCTGCCCATCTTCACCACCTACCGTATCGGAGGGGAGTACCATTATTATGGCTTCATTTTTAAGGGAGGGATTGGGACAGGGTTTAAAGCCCCCACCCTGGCGCAACGGTTTTATAGAAGCCCTCTTTTTTGGGGGAATCCGTATTTAAAACCCGAAAAAAGTTTAGGGTGGGATTTTGGAATAGAGCGGTCTTTTTTCTCTCAACGGTTTAACTTAGGGATCGTCCACTTTCAAAACCGCATCCGGGATATGATTGGGTTTGGGCAGAACACGAATATAAACATCAATAGGGCACAAACGCAAGGGTTTGAGGCTTTTGCGAAGCTTCAGGTGACCCAAGACTGGGCTGCAGAACTCACCCATACCTATACACGGGCCTGGGATACATTCACAAAATTGGGGCTTGTCCGCCGCCCCCGAAACAAAACAACCTTTCGGGTGAATGGGCAAATCACCCCAGAATGGCAAGTGAGCGGCACGGTTTTTTATATTGGCCAACAACCAGATCTGGATTTTCAAAATAATCTTTCGCGTCGGATCCGGATGCCCAGCTCGACCATCTTTGGAGCCGAAACCTCTTATCAATTGACAAACCAATGGCAAATTTATGGGCGTGGGGAAAATTTACTGAACCGCCGTTATGAAGCCCCAAACGGGTATCAACAACCTGGCCTTGGTCTTTATGCAGGGGTGCGAGCACAATGGTAAAACGGCGGATCGATTCAGGGTCCCTTTGGTTTTCTGGCGTAGTGGCATTTACACTGCATAGCGTGATGGTTGTTGCCCTTGCCTGGGGCATGGCCCGTTCTGAAGGAAGCCTCCCACAACCCTTAAAAAACAGTTTTTGTGCAGAGCTTGTGTTTAACCAAGAACTTCAAGAGGATAGTTTAGCTACGGAAGTTGCTTCCCAAAGGCTGGAGCCGCTCAATCGTATGGACGACAGGGTTCCCAAGAAACTTTTGAAAAAATCAACGGCAAAAAGGCGTCAAGAAGGGAGCCAGAATTCCTTGCCGGCATCGCCAGCGATGGTGCCGTCTGCTCTTTCTGGGGAGGGTAGGGTAGCCCCTCTCTTTAATCCTCCCCCTGTTTATCCTGTGGAGGCCAGGCGCAGGAAGATTCAAGGCGTTGTTTTGATCCGGTTATCCTTGACAGAAACAGGGGAAGTCGATCAAGCGAGGCCGATTCCTCCGCATAGCGACCCTGTCCTGGAAGACGCGGCCTTAAAAGCCATCCATCAATGGCGGTTTAGGCCAGGTCTTAAAATCCTGGAAGTCCCTATCGAATTTAAGTTGATGGCAGGGTAAAAGCTTTGTTATTTGAAAGTTTTATAGGGTGCTATAAGAAAATCATATAGAAGGGGAAAATTTGCAGTGGTTTATCTTCTTTTTAAAGTGTCAGCAAAGCGCCCCAAACCAGCCACCCTAAATAAGGATGGGCAAAGATTTTCTGGCATTGGGCGGCGTTCGCAGGGTCGAGATGAAAGAGCTGCGCCGATGTTACCAAAATACCGAACCCAATCAGGCTATAATAAGCTAAACCGCCCCTTGCCCCATAACCCACATATGCTAATAAGGCAAACATGACGCCGTAAGTTAGAATGAGGGCGAGCTTCACCTGGTCGCCAAACCGGATTGCGGTAGATTTGACGCCAATCTTGAGGTCATCTTCCTTATCCTGCAAAGCATAGATGGTGTCATATCCTACGGTCCAGGCTATCCCAGCACCATAAAGGCTTAAGGTTGCAGGCCAGTTGATGTCCTCATAAGGCAGCGCAGCAACAGCGCCGAAAATAACCCCAAAGTTCATCGCGAACCCCAAGATAAGTTGGGGCCAGTAAGTCATACGCTTCATGAAGGGATAAAGGGTCAAAAAGATAAGCTCCACCAGGCTCAAGGGCCAACATCGGGGTGGTAGGTAGAGCAAGACACCTAGCCCCCCTAGACATTGTAGGCAAAAGAAGATAAACCCCTGGCGGGGGGACAGTTCTCCACTGGCGAGGGGACGCCTCTTCGTGCGGGCTACTTGCGCGTCAATCTTTCGGTCTATCAAGTCGTTGAAGGTACAGCCCGCTCCCCGGACCAGGGTAGCGCCCAAGGCAAAGAGCAGAAGAAGTTTGACATTCAAATCATGAGGCGCTGCCAGGGTTATCCCCCACCAGCAGGGAAGGATATACAGCAGGAGAATACCCAGAGGACGGTCGAGGCGCGTCAGGCGGAGGTAGGCGTTCACAGAGCTACCCTATTTTTGTGACGCGCTGGCTATGGCGCCCTCCCACAAAGTGAGAGCTTACAAAAGCTGCGAGGCAGGATTTTGCTTGGTCTGTTCCCAAGACGCGACCTCCAACACACAAGATATTCGCATTATTATGTTCCCGCGCCAGGCGGGCTTCCAGTTCTGTATGGCACACAGCGGCGCGAATGCCGGGGTGACGATTGGCCGCCATGCTCATACCAATGCCTGTTCCGCAAACCATGACGCCAAGGGAAGCCTGTTCAGTTTTAAGGGCATCGACAACCTTAAGAGCAAAATCAGGATAATCAACGGACTCTGTTGAATGGGTTCCCAGGTCTAGGACATAGTGATCAAAAGCCTGGGCTGCTTCCATGAGCGCCATTTTTAAATGGAATCCGGCATGGTCACATCCAAAAGCAATAACTTTATTCGTCATGGTATTCCTCCCTCAATCATGAAAAGGACCTTCTTTTTCCAAGGCTTTTAAGCGACGGTTCATCCAACGTTTGAGCAAGATAAAAGCAAGGACCAGGATTACCGCCCCCATGGTGAAATATCCAAAATATTGCTTAATTGTCTGGAGGCCAATATCCTCAATAACGCCACTGAGCATATAGCCCCCAACGCAACTGATGACGGTCCAGACGACCGCTGCAATGAAATTCAATGGGGTATAGCGTCGGGGGGAGATACCGCTTGACCCAATAACGATGGGGCTGATGGTGCGGATGCCCCAGATGAAACGAAAGCTTAAAATGAACCATATGTCCCAGCTATGCAGGAGTTTAAAGGCCCGATTTGCCGGCGCGTGAAGGCGATGGTATTTCTGGATCAACGTCTGCCCATAATGCCGGCCTACATAATAAAGGGCTTGATCGGCAAACAAAGTGCCGCAAAAGGCGATGACCATAATTTTGGTTAAAGATAAATAGCCAAGGTGCGCCATAAAGCAGGCGACGAGGATAACCGATTCCCCTTCGACCAGGGACCCTAAAAAGACGGCGATGTAACCCCAGTCTTTGATGATGTCAATTAAATAGTCCATAAAGCAGCACAGCCCTTCTGGTTCTAGTTTTCTCTATTATACAGCAATTACCAGCGCTAAAGGGCTAAAAAATTCAATTGGCTTCAAGAGATTTCGTGTTTAATGAATAAAAAGGGCGTTTTTCGAGGTCATTGTTAGATGATCTCAAAGACAGGGCTTGCTTTTAACCCACGTTTCTATGGTATAAGGCCATAAGGCGTTAAATTTAATAACGCTCATTAAGAGGAGGTCATAATGTCAAGCATACGAAAAACAGGAACTGTCAAGTGGTTCAACCCAACAAAAGGATATGGGTTTATTACCCTTGATGACGGGACGCCAGATGCCTTTGTCCATGTGAGCGAGGTTGAAAAAGCAGAACTTTCCACCCTCGCTGAGAACCAGAAAGTTGAGTTTGAGTTACAAGAGAATAAAGGCAAAATGGCTGCTGTCAACCTCAAGCTTATCTAAATTCTGTCTTATTTCTATGATCTTGGTCCTCATTAAGAGGGCCATAGATCCTCAGATAGTAATCTTGCGACATTATTCCGTGCCTCTCCTTTCAAGGAGGCTGTAGGGGCATCCTTGACTTATTTCTGGCCTTACTCCTCTCTCTTTTCCAAAACAAACGATGGCGTTAGAACCGAGAGTTTCGTATAAAGGAACCTAGGGTGGTTATCCTCTTTCAAAGAATATAAACAGGCTTAGGCTGAAGGAGCTAGTCCCATAAAGCTCGATTGGTGGCTGGAAGGGTTGGATAAACGCTTGCATCAATTTTTTGTTTAAGGAGTAAGGTATTATGGCAGGATCGGTCAATAAAGCTATTTTGGTGGGAAATCTGGGACGTGACCCCGAAGTACGGTTTAGTCCAGATGGGGGGAAAATTGTAACTCTTTCTGTAGCGACGAGTGAATATTGGAAAGACAAGGCATCCGGTGAGCGTCGTGACCGCACAGAGTGGCACCGCGTTGTGGTTTTTAATGATAAATTAGCGGAAGTCTGTGAAAAGTATCTGAAAAAAGGGTCAAAAGTCTACCTGGAAGGCCAATTGCAAACCCGTAAATGGACCGACCAGCAAGGCCACGAACGTTACACAACGGAAGTGGTTCTGGCACGGTATCGGGGAGAGCTGACCATGCTCGATGCGCGCAGCGGGGGGATTGAAGACCAGGGCTCAAGCGATCATCATGATTCCTTCCCCTCATCTCCCTCCAGCGGCGGGGGAAGCAGCGGTGGTTTTGGGGCGGGGTTAAGCACAGGGCCTCTGGGCAGTGGTGGCGGTCCTTCCTTAAATGATGAAGTTCCTTTCTAGCAAAGCTTTATCGAGTTAAAGAAGTGTCCCAAGCTGTTATTTAAAACCAAGCCATTTCAGGTATATTAAGCCCCTCCATGACCTGAGGCTTTGAGGTTCTTCAATATCGATGTCGCGGGCTAAAGGCTGTGCAATTCCTGTATTTTATAGAATGCAAAGCTGGTCAGAGTGTAGAATTTGTTTTTTTAATGAACTTTAATAATAAAATGAGTAAAAAAATGACAGGAAACTTTAAAAAGCTCATAAACATTCTTTTGAGCTGCTGTTTTCTGAGCATGATTTCCTGGGGTCAAGACGCTTTTTCTCCTGATGAACTCATTGTTTATCCGCAAAGTAAAGAAAAAGGAACGGCAAAGAGTCAGCTCTTACAGATTCTTAATGAAGCTCAAAGATCCATTGATATGGCTGCTTATAAGGTACAAGATCCTGATATAGCCCATGCCCTTGCCGCAAAATCACAAGAAGGTGTTTCTGTTCGCCTTATTGTGGAGAAGAATCCGTACCAGCATGCCTTTAACAAAGGGGGCGGGGAGGATGTTCAACTTGCTAAGCTGATAGCTGCAGGTGTGACCATTCACGAACGTCCGGCTCATTTGCAAGAAAAATACCCCCTTGGCCATATGCATGTCCGTTATCTCATTGTAGACGGCAAAAAAATTGTCCTCACCACAGGAAATTTTGACGAGACAACCTTCGATCATTGCCGAGATTTTGCTTTTGTTATCAACATTAATCCAGGAGAAGAGGGCAAAGAGAAGTTCCAAGTGCTTCAGGGCATCTTTAATGCAGATTGGAACAATGAGCCAATCAACATTCCGGAACAGCTTCCCATAATTTTAGGGCCTGAAGGCCAAAGGGAAAGAATTGCTCAATTCCTAAAGATGTCTAAAAAGACACTTCAAATTTACCAGCAATTTTGCAATGATGAAAAGATGGCAGAAATCTTGATTGCCCTTAAAAAAGAAGGCGTTGCAATCCAGCTGCTGATGATGGCTTACCCAACGGGTTACGATAAAGAACCCAACCAAGTTGTGCAAGATCGATTGGCCAAGGCAGGCATAGAAGTTAAACTTGTTGATATTGATCTCCTGACATATATGCATGCCCGAAGCATCATTGTGGATAATGAGTTGGCGCTGGTCGGGACAGCCAACCTTTCTCCTCTTTCTTTAGACCCCAACCGGGAGTTGAGCCTGATCATTAAAGGAAAAACCGTAGCAGACCTTGCACAGCAGTTTTCTAAAGACTGGTCGCAAGCCCTTGGCTTAGAAGAAGGTCGTGCAAAATCCTTGGCGAAAAAGGTCGATTGGAACCAAGTCCGAACTAAATGAGCCACTAAAAAGACCTTAAGAGGAAAGGAGCAAAATGACCACGTCCCTTCAGCCATCTGATATTAAGCCTGTTGCCATTGAAGAGGAGATGAAGCGCTCTTATCTGGACTATGCAATGAGCGTTATTGTCTCCCGCGCCCTTCCTGATGTACGGGATGGCTTGAAGCCGGTCCACCGGCGTATTTTATATGCGATGAAGGAAGCTGGAAACGAGTATAACCGGCCTTACCGCAAATCTGCCCGTACGGTCGGCGACGTGATGGGTAAATACCACCCACACGGGGATATGGCTATTTATGACGCCATGGTCCGATTGGCGCAGGATTTTTCCTTGCGCTTGACCCTGATAGATGGCCAGGGAAACTTTGGCTCTATGGATGGTGACCCAGCGGCTGCTTCCCGGTACACGGAAGCGCGGCTGAGTCGGCCTTCCCATGCGCTTTTGGAGGATATTGATAAAGATACGGTTGACTTTCAGCCCAACTATGACGATTCGATGACCGAGCCAAAAGTTTTACCAGCGCGGTTTCCCAATATTTTGGTCAACGGAGGGAGCGGAATTGCTGTTGGTATGGCCACCAACATCCCGACTCATAACTTGGGGGAAGTCTTGGAGGCGTGTTGCGCCCTAATTGATAACCCGGACTTAACCGTTGAAGAGTTGATTGGCATTGTTCCCGGCCCTGACTTTCCGACAGGGGCTTCCATCATTGGCCGTGGTGGAATTTTTGAAGCGTACCGGACGGGGCGTGGTTCCATCGTGGTTCGGGGAAAAACCCACTTTGAGACCTTGCGGGGGGATCGTGAAGCCATCATTATTGATGAGGTACCCTATCAGGTCAATAAAGCGCGGCTGATTGAGCGTATCGCAGAAGTGGTGAAGGAAAAGGTTATTGAAGGCATTTCGGATTTAAGGGATGAATCAGATCGTCAAGGGATGCGTGTGGTCATTGAACTGAAACGTGATGCCGTACCGGATGTTATTTTAAATCAATTATATCGCTATACAGCTTTACAAACTTCTTTTGGCATCAATATGCTAGCCCTCAACCATGGTCGTCCCGAACAATTGCCCCTCAAAAGGATTCTGGAAGCTTTTATTGAATTCCGGGAAGAGGTTATCTTGCGACGCACGCGCTTTGAGCTTGCTCGCGCCCGGGAAAAAGCCCACCTCTTTGTAGGTCTCGCCATTGCCGTTGAGAATATTGACCCCATCATTGCGCTCATTCGGGCGGCGTCCGACCGTCAAGTGGCAAAAGCCCAACTCATGGAGCGGGACTGGCCAGCAGCCACGGTTGCTCCCCTGGTTTCTTTGGTGGAGCCAGATCGGGAAGTTCTGGGCGTCACGTATCGTTTGTCTGATGCACAAGCTCAAGCCATCCTGGATTTGCGGCTACACCGCCTGACAGGGCTGGAGCGGGATAAAATTGCAACGGATTTACAAGCGCTTGCTGACCAGATCGCTGGTTATTTACGCATCCTGGCTTCCCGCCAATTGGTGATGGACATTTTGCGCACCGAGCTGATTGAAATGAAGGAGCAGTTTGCCACACCACGCCGGACGCTTATCGAAGATGGTGAATCATCCGTTGATATGGAAAATTTGATCCAGCGCGAAGATATGGTTGTCACCGTCAGTTTGAATGGCTACATCAAGCGCGTTCCCTTATCGACCTACCGTGCCCAACGGCGCGGCGGCAAGGGCCGATCAGGCATGGCCACGCGGGATGAAGATATGGTCAGTGACGTGTTTGTTGCCAATACCCATAGCCCT
>JAJONN010000075.1 GCA_021323455.1 Alphaproteobacteria bacterium
TCATAGAATCCGGCGGCAGGAATCAAACACCTTCTTTTTTGGAAAGCGGGTTTAAACATTGCGCTGCTATTAACGGTTTCTAGCCGAGCGTTGATGGGACGAAGGGGTGCTTTATGGTCTTTTGCCCACGGGGGAAGAAACCCCCATTCCATCACAGAAAATTGCCTTTTTTGGTTCTGGTCTAGATGAATGATGGGGACAGTTTGAGTAGGGGCAACGTTATAAGATTCATACGCGAACTCAGGCGGTGCCTCGACCTCAAACTCATCCTTGAGATCTTTTCCTTTGAGGATAACGGTAAACCGTCCGCACATGATGTTTCCTTCCAGCTTCTCCCTATATATACAAAAAACATATGAATTGTGTGAAATAAATTGATTTACAAGCCTCTAATTTTGTCTCATGATTTATGTACAGTAATCAATATTGATGATAAACATATCAGCAAGATAGGAGAGAAAAATGCCGAGAGGAGGGAGCCGCCCCGGCGCAGGCCGGAAAGTGAATACAGGTGTATATGGGGAACGGACGGTTGCAAAGCGCATTCCTGTATCTTTGGTTGAGGATGTACAGAACTTTATTCATGGTTTGAAAGGAGAACAGGACAAAAGCAAATTTATGGCTGGCCCCCATATGAAGAAATGGGGCTCAATGTATGCCAGCACCCTGAACCTTCCTCTGTTTTCAAACCGTGTGCAAGCGGGTTTTCCTTCACCAGCTGACGACCACCTTGAAGAATCTTTGGACTTAAACAAACATTTGATCCAGCATCCGGCAGCAACTTTCTTTGTCAGGGCGTCCGGGAACTCTATGGTTAATGCGAGCATTAATAACAATGATATCCTGGTTGTTGACCGTTCTCTAGAGCCAAAGCATGGGGATATCGTCATTGCGGCCTTAAATGGTGAGCTTACGGTAAAGCGCCTCCATGCCAAGGACAAGAGAGTTGCCCTAAAGCCAGAAAACCCTGATTACCCCGTCATCGAAATTACCGAAGAAATGGAGTTCCTTATTTGGGGGGTGGTCACGTCTGTTGTTCATCAGCTTAAAGATGCCCACAAATGATCGCTTTGTTAGATGCCAATAACTTCTTTGTTTCTTGTGAGCGGGTTTTCCGACCCGACCTCATGAATAAACCCGTCGCAGTCTTATCAAACAACGATGGATGTCTTATTTCGAGATCAAATGAAGTGAAAGCCTTAGGGGTTCCCATGGGGGCGCCTTACTTTAAATATAAGGAAATCCTTAAAGATCACAATGTCGCCATCTTTTCTTCCCATTTTACCTTATATGGCGATATGTCTGGCAGGATGATGGATTTAATTGATTCGCTTGTGCCGAGAATAGAAGTTTATTCCATTGATGAAGCTTTTATCGACCTTTCTGGCGTCAGAGATATAGAAGCCCTTTGTAACCATATCCGGAACCTGATATGGCGTTCCCTGGGCATTCCCACTTCCATAGGCATCGCCAAAACCAAGACGTTAGCTAAAGTTGCGAACCATTATGCAAAGCGGGTCCCAGCCTTTAAATCCATCTGTTACTTAAAGGAAGATCCCCGTGTTGACCAGGCGTTGAAGCTGTTAAGCGTAGGAGAGGTCTGGGGGATTGGAAGGCAAATCACGAAAAAGCTTGAAGGACAGGGAATATTGACAGCCTATGACCTTAAGCGTGTTGACCCGCGCTGCATGAGGCAAAACTTTAATGTTGTTGGGGAAAGGATTGTCCGAGAGCTTAATGGAGTTTCCTGTTTAGAGCTTGAGGATATAGAAGCCCTCAAGAAATCGACCCAGGTTACACGCAGCTTCTCAAAAACCATTACAGAGCTTGACGAATTAAGGTCAACCATAGCCACTTATGCGACCCGGTTGGGGCAAAAGCTGAGGGAACAAGGGCTTGTGACAAAAAACGTTATGGTGTGCATTCGCACGAGCAAGTTTCGGGCCTCTGACCCTCAGTATGCGAATAGCCACACAATGGTCCTCCCTTCTTTTGTAGGCCAGGAAGGGCAATTGGACCTGTTTTCCAGGCACGTTGAGGAGCCGTTCCAGTCTGAAAAGCTATGGGAGGCCCTGGATTTAGTGAATAAACGATACGGGCGTGGGACAGTTTTTTCTGCTGCTTGTGGGAAAGGTTTAACCTGGAAAGATCAAAAAAAGCACCTGTCGCAGCCCTACACCACAAGTTGGCATCATCTTCCTCTTGTTTTTGCCAAGTAGGAAAGGTTTTTTGCATGAGAACAGGAGCTCCCTGGAGAGATCTCCCCCCTGACTATGGTAATTGGAGCAACACCCACCGTCGTTTTATTCGCTGGCGAACAAGGGGATTTGGGAAAAGCTTTTGGAGGTTCTCATTGATATCCCTGCTTATGAATGGCTAATGATTTGTACTCCTTTTCCTTTTGCTCACCTGCATTATCAATAATAGGGAAGGTCAGAACCACGGTTAGCTGAGTTTTTAAATTTGGACTCTATGGGCAATCAGATGGGCATTCTTATTTCTATGCTGATATTTTGATAGGGTTTATACTCTTTACGGCTCAAGTGAAATATTAAGGCGACTTTAAAAAATATACGTTTTATACGTCAGTAACGGAGAGGTAAGCGCCTTCTAAAGGAGGTGGGGTGATTAAAAAAACACATTTTTATACGCCAATGGCGTATAATTGTTTTTGAGGGACCTTAAGGTTGTCAGGTATAAATGGAGTGGCTGTAATAGCATCCTCACCTTTTAAACAGACGGTTCCTCAAATAGTGAAGCACTCCCCATTTTCTCTTGCTGGCGCTGCCACATAGCGGCATAAAGGCCGTTTTGGGCGAGAAGGTCACTGTGTTTGCCTTGTTCGACGATCTCCCCCTGGTCCAGGACAAGGGATCTCATCCGCCTCAATAACCGTAGACAGGCGATGGGCAATAATGACGGTGCTATGGTTTGCGGAAAGTTCCTGAAAATTGGCTTGGTCTGCTTTCCGGTGTGGCAGGAACGGCGTCGTGTCCATAGAGCAAATTGTCCCGAATCAAGCGTGTCAAGAAGGCCGTTGACAGTAGGCAGCTTTGACGATAAACAAACGTTATCTTTTATTTTACGAAAATTTCTCCCAAAGCCTACCGACAATTATCGCAACCGAATTTTCTGCTTACAGAAGAAATCATAACAAGGCTTGGAATTTATTTTAGAGGAAAGGATTCACGATGTTGTCTGAGCGTTTAATAAAAACTTTAGCCCGGGTGGTTCTGGCTTCGTATGCTACGCAGCTTTTTGCCCCTCTGGTTCATGCTTGTGAGGGTGAGGGGCTGGCGGCACGCCCGGCCAATCCCTCGATCAATAATCTTCAAACGCGAAATACTCAACCTCTCTCCCAGGCTGGGCTTCAGGATCCCCTCTTATCACCAGTTCCTTTTCAAGATTTACCGACCCTTTCCTTTCAACTTAATGCTCTGTCTTCAGAGGCAAACTCAGGAGGAGGATATCGCTTTTCCATTGAGCAGACACGCATTTCGGGCGGCGTTACCACCCTAGACCATCGTTGGGAGCAAGCTTTTTCTTTGCGTGACCTGGCATCCTCTCAAGCATTAGCCTATCCGGTTAATCACCCCTGGATGCGCTATTTGAGCTTGCACCTGTCTGAATCCGGCCAGCTAACGGCCCAATCCCTTTCCCAACCAGGCGGGCTTTACCAAGGATATAACTATGTTTTCAATCTGGAAGGGGACTTGCACCTGTCTCATTTGTTAACCAATGGCACCATCGCCGTTCAGGAGGCAAACCAGATTTCTGCGGAGGGTACCGTTTTTGCTCAAAAAAAGATGCTCTTGACTGCCCGTAAAGGAATCAGCACCCGGTCAAGGGATACCCAAAGACCAACACTTTTGCTTTCAGATCAGGAAATCAACCTAAAAGGGCTCCACCTAGATAATGAAAACAGCCGGATAAAGGCCCCTGTTATTCAAGGGCAGTTGGGGGCCGCTGGACAAGGCGGCATTAGCCTGAATAATACCAACGGGGTCATAAGGGCAGAAAATTTACTGGACCTTTATTCAGCAACAGCGATTGTCAATACGGGGGGCGTGATCGGCTGCCAAGCCGGACTGGCTAAGATTGTGGGTGGCTCCTCTTTGCAAAATGAGCGGGGACGGATAAAAGGTCACCAGCAGCTTGACCTTTCCTTAAAAGAGGGCCTCCAGAACCAAGGCGGCCAACTTCGGAGTCAGCAGAAAGCAATTCTTAAGTTAGGGAGCTTGGACAACAAAGAGGGGTCCATAAAGACAGGAGGTCTTCTGGATCTTGATGTAGAAAAATCAATCACCAATACAGGGGGGACGATTGGATCACGGTCTGGGCAAGCGAAGGTTAACGGGTTGTCTTTGCAAAATGAGCGGGGCCAGATAAAGGGACATCAGCAGCTTGATCTTACAATAAAAAAGGGGATTGGTAACTTAGGCGGTCAGCTTTGGAGCCAGGGTGATACAACCATCCGTGCTTATTCCTTGGTCAATCAAAAAGAATCTGAGGTTAAAGGCCGGAATCTCACCATTTCGGTGACGCAAGCCCTGAGAACCGACGATGCGTCTAGCCATCTGATAGCGGATCACGTGATGAGGCTAACAGCCAATACCTTGTACCAAGCTTCCCCTTTTGTGGCAAAAACGGTTTACGTCAATACCATCAACAACCTGAACCTTGCAAGCGCCCAGTTTGTTGAAACCCTCTCTCTCTCTACAGAAAACGGGCCACTCAACTACAGGCCAAATGAGTTGCAAGCGTCTCATCTTTTATCCGTATCTCTCAAAAATAGTCCCTTGACCCTCACAACCCCTATCAAAACTCCCGGCGCTTTTGAGGCAACCGCCCCAGAAATTATAAACAAAACAGCTTTGGCTGCTCAAAATGAGGTGAGCTTAACCGCATCCTCAAACAAGGTTGCCTATCCTGTTCGCAACGAGGGAGACCTGGTATCAGCCACCAAAGGGATTACCATTCATGCGGACGGATTCAGCCATGAGCGAGGGCGCGTCAACAGTGGTGGAAATTTTGACTTTGCAGGGAAAAACCTGAGACTGCGCAGCTCGGCACGGATTGGCGGAGATATCCATATTGCGGCCAAAGGGCAAAGGGACATTGATTTTGCACAGTTGGAGGTTCAGGGAACGTTGCACCTTACGCTTCTTGCGGGACAAGTAAAATTGATGCAATCCATCACCATCCCAGGGCAATTGGAATTGGACCGAGATGGAGATAATACCGAGCCTTTCAACTTGCTGGTTAACTTGATTGCCAAAAAAGGACTCAAAATCCGGCTTCCTTCTGCACCGCTCATCATCGGGGCAGAAGAAGAACGACAACCCATGGTAAAGCTGCAAGCCGAAGAAGGATCTTTAGATATCCAGTCCAAATCCCTGGACATTGTCAAAGCGCAACTATTCTCTCGGACAAGGATGCGCTGGGAGGTACAGGAAAAGCAGATTCATATCGGGCGGGGAATAGTATCTAATACGGAGCAGGCATTCACTTATAGTGGGTTTCGGGTTAACGCTGGAACCCGTTTTTCTATGATGGCTGCAATTGGCGGTGCGCACCCGATCAGATCAAAATACGCTAATATTATTGATATCAATGCCGCTTGTGCAGCTAATCACCTAACCTTTACTAACTTTTTTCCTTTTAAGCACCCCAATGGAACAATGGTAATTACTGAAGGACCTTTAACAATGATTGCACCTCAAGGTGTGCTAATTGATCAAGCTGAACTTGAAACCAAAGGCTTAGAAGGTTGGGATGTTATAACACGAGCTCCTGTGCGCAACGAAGGAGGAAGAATATTTATCCAAGGAAACGTACGAATTCATGGTTTCCACGCTCCAGTAGATCCAAAAGCCATTCTTCAGAACATTTTGCCCATTCAAACAAGCTCTTGGAAGATTCCAATATCTTCTTTTAACCATCCTTTTGCACATCGGGGAGAGGTCCATATTGTAGGAGATTTAGAAGCCAGCGGCTTGGAAAATGTAGGAAGCTTCATTTATGTTGGGGGAAAAATTTTATCGCCTTCTGGGCGGTCTCTGCAAATAATAAAGAAGGATTTTTTTCCTACAATTGAAGGTGGCTTGGGTGCGTTTTTTAACCCTTACCTTCAAGAAAATTTTCCCTCTATCGTCAGCGCTGCTAAGGGCATTGTTGCCCAGCACGCCAAAAACCCTCAATTTGAAGGTGTTCTTCAATCTTCCCTCATTGCGATTGGCTTTGAAGGCACAGCCAGGGTTGGCAAATTAGCCAACTACCGCCGTCCTCCAACGCCGCCGTTTCAGCAAATGAAGGGTTTTATGGATGTTCACCGCCCTACGGCATTGTTTCAACCTGCCCTGGATGCGCCAACGCCCTGGATTAACCAGCCGACGGTTCCCTTAACCTGGGATGTTACGTTGCCGCCAGCGGTCGGGCTAGGTCCCACGGGCCTCTATCTCTTAGGAAATGAAGACAAGCTGTTGCTTCATCCCCTTCAGGAAGTTGACGCTTTGCCCCGCGTGCTGAGCGCCCAATTGCAGCGCGGCTATTTGGATGCGCAGCATCCTGACGCGCTCGCAACCTACATTATGGGTCGGCATCAGGCTTACAGCCTCTATCAAAAGTTCTTTGCCCCTAAAGCTTTAGAAGGAGCGGCCCAGCCCCAAACCTCATCCCAAAACCCGGAACATGCCTTAAACGCTTTTAGCAGCACCCTGGTCAATACCCTGAGCGAAGAAGAGGTGGCCCAAGTCAAGTTTATGATGCTGTATTACGGAATGGCCTACGAGGGGAAGACCGTCCATTTACCCATGTCCTGGATCTCAAAACAATATGATAACCCGAAATTGCGCAACCCCGACGGCGGCCTCTTTGCAGATATTGTCCTCCTTAAAGGTCTGCCAGGAGCCAAGCTTGAGTGCGTCTCCACAATTCACGGAGAGACATTGCTGGGCATTGATGTATCCCATACTCTCCTTGAGCGCCAAAATTATCGCTATGTGACTTACCACACGAATACCACCCACAAAAAGGGTTCATGGTGGCGGAGCGATTCCCATCATTCTGAAACCGTTGCCATGCATCATTCAGAAGCCCAAACCAACACAGGGAATTTGTCTACAGGGACTGAAGGTCAAATGGTCCTCAAAGGAGACCTCAGCATCAAGGGAGGCAGCATAGAAGGGGGAAAGAAAGGGATAACCGTCGATATTCCCCACCTTCATG
>JAJONN010000010.1 GCA_021323455.1 Alphaproteobacteria bacterium
TGGGCCGGGCAGACGGCTTCACACAGCTTACAGGCAATACACCGTTCTTCTCCGTTAGGATACCGGCGTAACGCATGTTCTCCCCGAAAGCGGCCGCTTAAGCGTCCTTTTTCATAAGGGTAATTGAGGGTCGCCTTTTGTTTGAAGAGATAGCGAAAGCTTTTCCCCAAGCCTGAGAGAATCTCACTCAAGGCCCAGGTTCGCACACGGCGCATGAAAGGTGACATGTTTACCTCCTAAGATCCATCAGGGAGCCACCCCATCATGATTAAAACACCTGCCGTCAAAACCACATAGGCAAGCGAAAAAGGCAAGAATACCTTCCATCCCAGGCGCATGAGTTGGTCATAGCGGTAACGGGGCAATGTGGCCCTGACCCATAAAAAGACAAACAAAAAAAAGCAAATTTTAAGGATAAACCAGACCAGTCCTGGAACCCAGGTAAAAGGAGCAACGGCGACGGGGGGGAGCCATCCGCCAAAGAAAAGGATTGTCGCCATCGCGCTTAACAGGATCATGTTCGCGTATTCCCCCAAAAAAAACAAGGCAAAGGCCAATGAGGAATATTCCACGTGATAGCCCGCAACGAGTTCCGCTTCGGCTTCGGCTAGGTCAAAGGGGGTACGGTTTGTTTCCGCCAAAATAGAAATAAAAAATACAATGAACATGGGGAACAAGGGGATGGCGAACCATAAACTTTCCTGGGCCAGCACAATCTTTGTCAGGTTGAGCGATCCCACACACAAGAGCACAGAAATAATGACCAAGCCCATGGAGACTTCATAAGAGATCATTTGCGCCGCAGACCGAAGCGCTCCCAAGAAAGCATATTTGGAATTGCTCGACCATCCGGCAATGATGATGCCATAGACGCCTAAGGAAGAAATAGCAAATAAATAGAGAATGCCGACGTTGATATCCGCCAAAACCATACCGAAATCAAGAGGAATGACAGCCCAGGCGGCAAGGCTTAAGGTAAAGGTCAGGACAGGGGCCAGGGTGAACAAAATGGGGTTCGATGCCCGGGGAATAATCATTTCCTTATGAAGCAGCTTAAGGCCGTCCGCAATCGGTTGAAGAAGGCCAAAAGGCCCAACCCGGTTCGGCCCCCGTCGCAGTTGCATGGCTGCAATTACCTTACGTTCTGCCAAGGTAAGATAGGCAATGGCCAAGATCAAGGGAACAACCAGCAATAGGATTTTGCCTCCAATGGTCGCTGTTGTCAGGGCATAGCCCCAAAATAGAGGACCCAGGTCACCCATGGCGCACCTGCCGGGTTTGTTCAAGCGACTGAGTACAGCGCGCCATAGTCAGGGAGTGGCGGCTAATGGGGTCTGTCCTATAAAAATTGTTAAGGGGAAGCTGAAATGGCAGTTGGCTTAACGTTTCCGGCGTTCCCAGAGGAAGCCTTTGCCAAGGAGCCGGCATAACTTGATCTAGGGCGCCAAAGATCGGATTGACAGCCATCAGTCGTTCTCGCACAGCTTCCAGGGTATCGTAAGGAAGAGGGCGGCCCAGGCTACCAGACAAGGCACGAATGATGCGCCAGTCTTCCTTGGCATTTCCGGGCGGCTGGACAGCCTGGAAGGTCCGTTGGGGGCGGCCTTCCGTGTTTACATAAGTCGCATTTTTTTCTGTATAGGCAGCACCCGGAAGGATAACGTCTGCGCGGTGGGCCCCTGCATCCCCATGGTGTCCCTGATAAATGACGAAGGTTTCCCCCAGTTCTGCCATGGGCAGCTCATCTGCACCGAGCAGATAAAGGGCCTTCAAGCGCCCATTATGGGCGGCTGCCAGAATTTCGGCTGTATCAAACCCCCCTTTTTGGGGCACAAACCCAAGGTCAAGCCCGCCAACGCGGGCAGCCGCCGTATGAAGCGCATTAAAGCCATTCCAGCCCTCTTGAATGAACCCATATTTTTCCGCAATTTTTTGGCATAAGTTTAAAATCTCCAGGCTATCCCGCCGGTTCATCGCGCCTTGCCCCAAAACCAGCATGGGCCGTTTGGCGACCTTTAACTTCGCACTGAACGCATGCTTCCCCTCTAGAACTTCTTTAATGACCTGTGCGGTGTCCCCTAAATGGTCATAAGGGTAAGTCAGGGTGATAGCAGGTCCAATCAGGCCAATGTCAAGGGGGTTTGACTGCCCACTTGCCAGGTATCTTTTACGGATGCGGGCGTTGATAAGAGGGGCTTCATGACGGGGATTTGTGGCAATGAGGAGGATAAGGTCTGCTTTCTCAATGCCCGCAATGGTTGTATTGAAGAGATAGGATCCCCGGTAGTGGGCATCCCAATGGGCACCATCCTGCCGACAATCCATGTGGGGACTTCCCAGGCTCGTCAAAAGATCCTTCAAGGCCACCATAGATTCGCAGTCTGCTTGATCCCCCGCTAGGGCAGCAATGTCTTGGCCGGCAAGCCCTTTCAGATTTTCCTGAATGTGGCTAAGAGCTTCTTCCCAGGAAACAGGCGTTCGTTTCCCCTTCTGCCGAATGTAAGGCTGGTCAAGGCGTTGGTGTTTCAAGCCATCGCACGCAAAACGTGTTTTATCGGAAATCCATGACTCATTAATGTCTTCATTTAAACGGGGCAAAATCCGCAAAACGTCCCGTCCCCGGCTATCAACGCGGATATGACTCCCAACAGCATCAAGCACATCAATGGTTTCTGTTTTGGTGAGTTCCCAAGGGCGACCATGGAAGGCATAAGGCTTACTTGTCAGCGCTCCCACCGGGCAAATGTCGATCATGTTGCCAGACAATTCCGAAGTGATGGCTGTTTCCAGGTAGCTCATGATTTCCATATGTTCCCCCCGGCCACAAGCTCCCATTTCAGGGGACCCGGCAATTTCATTGGCAAAGCGGATACACCGGGTGCAGTGGATGCAGCGCGTCATAATGGTCTTAATCAGAGGTCCCATGGGCTTGTCTTTGATGGCCCGCTTATTTAATGAAAAGCGGCTTTTTCCCCGGCCGTAGTTCCGCGTAATGTCTTGTAAATCACATTCACCACCCTGGTCGCAAATAGGGCAATCCAGGGGATGGTTGATCAGTAAGAATTCCAGAACGCCTTCACGGGCTTTTTCAACGAGCGGCGTGTTTGTTTTAATAACCATCCCCTCAGTTGCGGGCATCGCGCAACTGGCTATGGGTTTGGAAGACGTCCCCATCTGGACGAGGCACATGCGGCAATTCCCGGCAATGGAGAGTTTGGGATGGTAGCAAAAGACAGGGACTTCAATGCCGAGTTGCTCACAGGCTTGCAGGACTGTTGAACCGTCCTGGACCTCAACTTCCAGGTCGTTAATTGTCAGTTTTGGCATTCTCCGGTCCTTAATTTGCTGTACGCCACTGGCGTATAAAATGATGTTTTTTTACACCCCTCACTCGCCATTATGCTTGCGCTTATGGCGACCTCTCCCACAAGGGGAGAGGTACAGCAACCCTTGTGTTTACCTCCATCCCACCGTGGTTTCTCTATACGTCACTGACGTATAAAATGATGTTTTTCGCCATCGCACTTGCGCTTATGGCAACCTCTCCCGCAAGGGTGACCGGGTACCCAAGCCCAGGAGATCAAATAATAGAGAAGACTGAAGGTATTCACTCTATTAATTAGGGCTGTCATCCTGGGGCTTAGGAAGCCTTGGCGAAGCTTGCGAGCCTTAGGCTTCCTTAGAACCCGGGATCCATGTATTCTTAAAGCTCTTCAGTGTCTACATGGTTGAAAAGTTGTAAAATACATGGATCCCGGGTTCTAAGATTTTGTAACGCCTCGCTTACGCGAGGACTAACAAAATCTAAGCCCCAGGATGACAGCCCTGGGAACCTCCTCCATATAGATCACATCCGAATACCCCACTTAACTATAAGTATAAATCCTGTTAAAAAATAAGTGTAACATTAATTTTGCCCATCTATGAAAAGGTGGCTAAATTGCTGGCGTTGCCCCTGCGCTTAACCGTTCCTCTATATCCTTACGGAAATGACGGATCAATCCTTGGACAGGCCATGCGGCAGCGTCCCCCAAAGCGCAAATGGTATGATTTTCAACTTGCCCTGCCACATCTTCAAGCAAGTCAATATCTTCCTTGATGGCTTGCCCTTGGACGATACGTTCCATCATGCGCCACATCCACCCCGTTCCTTCACGGCAGGGCGTGCATTGTCCACAGCTTTCATGCATATAAAAACGGGACAGGTTGGCAATGGCTTTAAGGATATCTGTGGATTGGTCCATGACAATAACCGCCGCCGTTCCCAAACCACTTTTGAAACTGGCCAGGCTATCAAAATCCATCAAGACTGTGTCGCAAATTTCTCTGGGCAATACTGAAACAGAAGACCCACCGGGAATAACAGCCTTAAGGTTGTCCCAACCGCCCCGAACCCCGCCCGCATGTTTTTCAATCAACTCTTTCAATGGAATTCCCATTTCTTCTTCCACATTGCAAGGGTTGTTGACATGTCCAGAAATCGAGAAAATCTTTGTTCCCGTATTATGGGGGCGGCCAATACTGGCAAACCAGGAGCCACCACGCCGTAAGATGGTGGGGACAACCGCAACCGTTTCGACATTATTAACGGTTGTGGGGCAACCATATAGCCCCATTTGGGCAGGGTAGGGGGGTTTGAGGCGCGGCATTCCCTTGCGTCCCTCAAGGCTTTCGAGGAGGGCTGATTCTTCCCCACAAATGTAAGCGCCAGCACCTCGATGCACATATAAATCAAAGTTCCACCCAGACCCGGCGGCATTCTTGCCCAAAAGCCCTGCTTCATAAGCTTCATCAATCGATTGCTGGAGGATTTTGGCTTCCCGAACATATTCTCCCCGGACATAAATATAGGCCACAGGGGCACCTATGGCGAAAGACCCCAAGAGAGACCCTTCAATCAGCTTGTGGGGCTCATACCGCAAAATATCCCGGTCTTTGCAGGTCCCAGGTTCACTTTCATCCGCATTAATGACGAAGTAAGAGGGACGGCCATCGCTTACCTTTGGCATAAAAGACCATTTCTTGCCTGTTGGGAAGCCAGCGCCCCCGCGTCCTCGAAGGCAAGAGCGGTCGAGTTCTTCGATAATCCAGTCGCGTCCCCTGGCAAGAAGACTTTTTGTCTGGTCCCAGTCTCCCCGAAGCTTGGCATCTTTCAGGGTGGGGGAGCTTATCCCTTGCAAATTCGTAAAGATGCGGTCTTGGTCACGCAACATCTCTTATGTTCCCTTCCCATCTTCAGGTTGGGTTGCTTTTGGCTTTGTGCTGGTTGCCAAATCCTGGAGGACCCGTTTCATGGATTCAGGCGTTACATCTTCAACATAATCATCATTGATCTGAACAACCGGCGCATGGACGCAAGCCCCCAGGCATTCAACTTCCTGCAAGCTAAATTTACCATCCGGCGTAACTTCTCCGGACTTTATGCCTAAGTGGGATTCACAAACAGCCTGAATTTCGGCACTTCCGCGCAGCCAGCAAGGTGTTGTACGACAAAGTTGAATATGATGTCTTCCGACAGGGGTTAAATGAAACATCGTGTAGAAGGTCGCGACTTCCCAGGCGCGGATAAAGGGCATCTTAAGCAAGGTGGCAACAGCCTCAATGGCAGATCGGGGAAGCCACCCACCGCATTGCCTTTGGGCTAAATCCAACACAGGCAAAATGGCGCTTGCCTGTCGGCCAACGGGATATTTTTGCAAGATTCCTTCGATGGCCTTCTGGTTTTCAGAGGTAAAGACAAAAGGCCCTTGGGAAGAAGAGGTTGCCTCCTTGGTATGCATCAACGGTCAATCTCCCCAAAAACAATGTCCAGGGAGCCAATAATAGCAACCACATCAGACAGCATATGCCCCCGTGATAAAAAGTCTGTCGCCTGGAGAAAGGCAAATGATGGGGCCCGTATTTTGCAGCGATAAGGGCGGTTCGTGCCATCAGACACAAGATAAACGCCAAACTCTCCCTTGGGCGCTTCAACAGCGGCATAGACTTCTCCCGCAGGAACACGGAACCCTTCCGTATAGAATTTAAAATGATGGATCATGGCTTCCATTGACCGCTTCATTTCGGAGCGGGGAGGGGGCGTTATTTTGCAGTTATCCGCTATAACGGGCCCATCCGGCATTTTCTCCAAGCATTGATGGACTATTTTAATGCTTTCCCGCATTTCTGCTACACGAACGAGATACCGGTCGTAACAATCCCCATGCTTGCCAACCGGGATATCAAAATCCAGTTGATCGTAAATTTCATAGGGCTGTGATTTGCGCAAGTCCCAAGGAAGCCCACTGGCGCGAAGCATGGGGCCTGTAAAGCCCCAGTTCAAAGCGTCTTCGGCCGTTATTTTGCCGATGTCAACGGTACGCACCTTAAAGATGCGGTTTTCTGTCAAGAGGGTTTCCATATCGTCAATAAGCTTAGGGAAGCGTGCGGCAAAGACCCCGATTTCTTCCACAAGACCATCGGGTAAATCCTGTCGCACGCCGCCAGGCCGGACATAGGCTGCATGAAGGCGCGCGCCGCACACACGCTCATAAAATTCCATAATGGTTTCCCGTTCTTCAAAAGCCCACAGGAAAGGCGTAATGGCGCCAACATCCATAGCAAAGGTTGCAATGTTCAACAGGTGGTTGGCAATGCGTGTGAGCTCAGAATAGAGGACCCGTATATATTGGGCGCGTAAAGGAGGGGAAACGCTGCAAAGCCGTTCAATACCCAGGACAAAAGCATGTTCCTGGTTCATCGGCGATACGTAGTCCAGACGGTCAAAGTACGGAATGGCCTGAAGGTAGGTTTTATGCTCAATCAGCTTTTCTGTTCCCCGGTGCAAAAAGCCAATGTGGGGGTCCGCACGCTCCACAACTTCACCATCCAGGTCAAGAACAAGGCGCAAGACGCCATGGGCCGCTGGATGTTGGGGACCAAAATTGAGGGTGTGCTGCGTCATGGGGCACCTTGAGTGTCAGAAGGCTTTACGTCTGCCAAAAGGGAATCGGATGTCTGATCCGGGGTTGGCTGTGGCGGCTGCATCTCCTCCCTTTTGAGCATTCCTTCCCAAGGGCTGAGAAAGTCAAAGGTTCGGTAATCTTGCGGCAGACTTACCGAATCATAAACGACGCGCTTGGCTTCTTCATCGTAGCGTACTTCATAAAAGCCTGTTAAGGGAAAGTCTTTGCGCAAAGGGTGACCCTCAAAATTATAGTCCGTTAAGAGGCGACGCAAATCTGGATGGTCAGCAAAGGGGATGCCCATCATGTCCCAGGCTTCTCGCTCATACCAATTGGCGCAAGCATAAATCCCGGTTACCGAAGAAAGGGGCGTTACCCCATCCGTCATAACCTTAACACGCACTCTCTGGTTGTGATGTATGCTCAAGAGATGATAAACAACCTCAAACCGCTGGGGACGTTCTGGATAATCAGTGGCACAAATGTCAACCAGTTGCTTGAACTGGCATTTTCCATTGTCCCTTAGAATTGTCAAGACCCTCAAGATTGACCCTGCATAAACGGTGAGCGTCAACTCCCCAAAGGCATGGTCTGTTTGAATCAGGTCCGGCCCTAAGTGGTTTTCAATTGTTGCTACTAAAGCTTCAAGCGTCATAACTCAAGACTATCCTCTGGGTCGTCATTGTTTTAAAGGTATCCTAAACTCGGTCATAAAGTAAGGTTTTCAAGCTCTCCCATTCAGTTATTGCTTGCGAGGCCGCGAGCGCGTAAGCGCGTAGCGGCCATGGCAATCTCTCTTTGTTCGTATATACTGTAAATTAATCTATCCCCTAACGCGATATTTGTGAACCTCCCTTAATCTTTTGCTGTAACAGCATAATGCCATATAACAGCGCTTCGGCTGTTGGTGGACATCCAGGGACATACACATCAACCGGAATGATGCGGTCGCACCCTCGGACGACGGAATAAGAATAGTGATAATAACCACCACCATTGGCACAGCTTCCCATGGAAATAACCCAGCGTGGCTCTGCCATCTGGTCATAAACTTTCCGTAAAGCAGGCGCCATTTTATTGGTGAGGGTACCAGCCACAATCATCACGTCGGATTGGCGGGGACTTGGGCGGAAGAGAAGACCAAACTGATCCATATCATACCGACTTGCCGCGGTATGCATCATCTCAATGGCGCAGCAGGCAAGCCCAAAGGTCATCGGCCACAAGGAGCCGCTTTGCGCCCACGCTGCCAGGTTATCAAGCTTTGTGATAATATACCCTTTGTCATTGAGGGTATGGGAAACAGCGCTGAATAACTGCTTTTCATCCTGCAAGTCCGGCGGCAGGGAATTTTTGAATTGGTGAGGGGAGGGCGGGGTAGTTGTTATTCCCATTCCAACGCCCCTTTTTTCCATTCATAGATGAATCCAATGGTTAGGATGCTTAAGAAAACAATCATGGACCAGAACCCAAAAGCCCCGATTTTGCCGAGTGAAACCGCCCAGGGAAAAAGAAAGGCAATTTCCAGGTCAAAGATAACAAATAAAATGGCAACGAGGTAAAACCGGACATCGAATCGATGGCGCGCATCATCAAACGCGCTAAACCCACATTCATAGGGGGAGAGTTTTTCAGGGTCCGGACAACGCGTAGAGCGCATGTAATTGAGGATCAGCAAAGCAATGGAAAGGCCCATGGCAACTGCAAAAAAAATAATGATGGGAAGATAGTTCGCCATGTAAGGCATAAGAGGCTCCCCCATAACTTCTGTCTTTCCCTGCTTAAAGTTCCTACGAGAACGTTAACACACTATGGTTTTTCATGCACGAACAGATTGATCCCTCTGGGAATTTTCTCAACGGATTCAAAGCAGCGAGGCGGTGAGAATGGGCTTTACGGCTTGCGTGGTTAAGGATACAACTTCCTGGCGCCATCCAAGGAGTTTTTTCTCCAAACGCCTTGCCAGAAAATACGACGAAATGGATCGCCCCTTTGCAAAATTGGGCTTTGACCCCTTCTCAGGTTGATATATATTTTGAAGGAAGGCTTAAGCGAGAGATCAGTAATAATCGTTTCTTCCTCCTGCCCAACAATGAGGCCCCAACGCCAAGAGGACAGATATGCGGAAAAAAATTTCAGCAGCCGAAAAATATTTATCAGCTATCATATTTTCGAGCCGTTGGCTCCAATCACCTTTGTATTTTGGGTTGATTATCGCCCAATTTATCTACGTATACCTTTTTCTCGTTGAACTGTGGGGGCTGGCTAAGGGGGTGAAGTCCCTGGATGAAAACTATATCATGCTCGTCGTCCTTGACCTCATTGATGTTGTCATGATTTCAAACCTTCTTGTTATGGTAATCATTGGTGGCTATGAGACCTTCGTTTCTAAAATAAGAAGTAACCTTGATAACACTTCTGATGTTCCAGCCTGGTTGAACCAAGTCAATCCCAATACGATTAAAATTAAGGTTGCCATGTCCTTAATCGGGATTTCTTCTATCCACCTTTTGAAGTCCTTCATTAACATCAAGCATATTCCTTCCGACCAAATTAAATGGCAAGTTATCATCCACCTTACATTTCTAATATCCGCTGTCTGTTTGGCTTACACAGCAAAGTTGAGCCATACCCATCTCACATCAACGGAAGATGAAGGACCTCTTTAGAACAGGCGATCCTTTCATAAACAATTTCCTTAGGGCATGTGATCTGCGACAGGATGTTTGTTGACGAACCAAATATTGCCATACTAGCGTCACCCTACCATTAATAAGGAGAAATGCTCATGAATACGCCTCAAACCCAGCCCCGAACTGCAACCAACGTCCTGCATAACGAATATCAAAGATCTGTCGCCGATTATTGGAATACCAATCAGAACGATCCTGTCAACCTTCTTCTTGGGCAGGTCGACGGTTACTATCATCATCATTATGGAATTGGTGATGTGGACTGGTCTGTCTTGGACGCGCCTGAAAGTGAGCGAAATGATTGCGTCATCCGGGAACTGCACCGCCTCGAACACGCACAGGCTCTATTTTTGCTTGACCAATTGGGCGATGTCAAACCTGACGACAGATTAATGGATGCGGGATCAGGTCGCGGCGGAACAAGCTTCATGGCCAACGAGCGCTTCGGTTGCCAGGTTGATGGCGTGTCCATTTCAGAATATCAGGTCGATTTTGCCAACCAAGACGCTGTGAAACGTGGCGTAGCGGACAAAGTGAAGTTCCATTTTCAGAACATGCTGGATTCAGGCTTTGAGACAGGCTCAATGCGCAGCATCTGGACTAACGAGACAACAATGTACGTTGATCTCTTCAAGTTATTTGCTGAGTTCGCCCGCCTCTTGCAGGACGGTGGGCGCTATGTCTGTATTACCGGCTGCTACAATGACATCATGGGAGGTCGGTCACGGGCCGTCAGCCAGATTGACGCGCAATACATCTGCAATATCCACCCACGCAGCGCATACTTCAAGGCACTCGCTGCTAACAGTCTGGTACCTATCCAGGTAACAGATTTAACGCAGCAAACAATTCCCTACTGGGAGCTGCGGGCGAAGTCTTCGGTTGCTACTAGCGTCGAGCAGCCATTCCTTACTGCCTACAAGGAAGGCAGCTTCCATTACCTGATGATTGTCGCGGACCGACTTGCCCGATAGAGTTATAAACATAACCCTGAATTGTTAAAAAACAAAGTTCTTAATTGAAGCTGCAAATCGCCTTGTCGTTGTCAATCCATGTATTTTGACAGTTCCTTAACTTCTGGCATGGGTAGGGCTATTTTTACCAAAGCGGACAGAGCCGAGTACAGTGTTCACTTAATTTTGGCTCCTTAAAGGTCAGGGCTGTTTATACCTCTCCCCTTGTGGGAGAGGTCGCCATGAGCGCAAGCGAAATGGCGGGTGAGGGGTTTATGATATTACTCAAACATGCACATAACTGGTGAGCTTTAGTACCCCTCACCCGTCGCCCTTCGCTCCGTTGTCACGAATTGCGCCGACCTCTCCCACAAGGGGAGAGGTACAGCAGCCCTCATACTTCCTGTTGGTTCAAGGCCAGAATTAAGTGAACACTGTACTCGTATAGGCATACTGTACTCTTTCGCACGAAGCTACTTAACGGTTCTCTTTAGGTAGTCTCATCCAAAAAACTTGAAGTGAGAAGGAAATTATGTATTTCTATTAAAATCATAACTTACCTCTTGGTCGGGAAGGGCAATTTATTAGAGAAACCAAATGAAAAAAAACGACAGCAAAGGGTATTATGAAATTCTTGGCATCTCCCCAACAGCAACGGCTGCTGAAATAAAAAAAGCGTATCATTTAAAGGCCAAAGAGCTTCATCCTGATAAAAATCCTACAAAAAACACAACACGCAAGTTTCAACACCTTCAAGAAGCTTTTCATGTCCTTAAAAATCCTACTTTACGGGCACAGTATGACTCTCTCAGCTTCAAGCATGATACTCAATCCGGAGAAACTGAAACTTATCAGTATACCCGCGCCTATCACCCTTATGGTTATACGAATAAACAGCCGGTCACGTGCTTTAAGTGTGGTTCTCTTACAGCACAGCCACGTTACGTTGTTTTTTTTGAAGTTAAAAGTTTTTTATCATGGAGCATAAAGAAACCCTTAGAGGGGATCTTCTGTTCAAAATGCGCTTGTATGGTTTCCGTGAAAGCAAGCTTAGTAACTTGGGGGTTCGGGTGGTGGGGCCTCTTTCCTTGGGGTGTATTATGGTCTATGCAAGCTCTTATCACCAACTTGTCGGGGGGTATCCGTCCTCCAAATGTTAATGCGCGTATTTTAGGGCAACAAGCATCCTATTTTAAGAAGGCAGGAAACGTAATGTTAGCAAAAGCAGTAACACAAGATGCTCTTTTTGAAGCTGAAAAAGTTCTCTCTAACCCAATTCTCTTGTATCAGACACCCCCTTATTTCTTAAATGGTGAACCACAGGTTGACTCATTAGAAGAATTTAAGAGCTTTTATGAGAGTTTAAAAGATTTAGACGCCTCTATAAGCTTAAAAGCTCCCCGAAGATTAAAAAATCAATGGGGGTTTTTTAATAGGGTCTTCTTAGTTCAACTCTTTGTTCTCATTATTATTCTCTCAATCCTATCGGAAATATTTAGATAAATTTAATTATATAACAATTTTTTTATTTTATTTAAGGAAGTATTATTAATAAGCCATCCTATGTAAATTTTGACTCAGCTTCCTACAAATGGAAAAAGGAGATTGACTACAGGCTCTATCCTGACCTTTACCGTATTGGCAAAGGTGAGCAAGGTGTTTTGATTTGTCAGCCTTACAAAGCGGAGCTTTGTCCTCACTGGCGTTTCAAAACAGCCGAGATTGCGAAAGAGAGTAGCGATAAAATTTACGCAATGTTTTTAAACTATTTGCAGCAAAACGATTTTGTGGGAGCTGATCTCGCTCGCAAGTACCTTCAAATGGGCTTTACCCGAGCCCGACGTTACACCAATTACAAGGGCGGTAAAAAGTACGGGGAGGGGTATGAACTTTACCCTAAAGGAACGGGTGACCCCCAAAAAGCTTTAGCAGCGGATATTTTTTACCAAAGATGGCAACAAGCTGAGGCCAATCCAAAATATGCCTCCTTAAAACAAGCTTGGAAGAAATTGTATGGATAAAATAAAGGGATGTTTACTGATGGCAAAAGCTAGAGATGCCGTGGCTGCATGGCAAAACCTTTGACCAGCTGTAAAAGCCATAATTTATCTTGTGAAAAACAAATGTTGCTTTTTTAAATTAAATTCAAATAGTTGCAACGGATTCTGATTGATACATTATGAAGGTTATCGAACTTAAGGGATAGACACCCAAACAAGTCACGGTTATTTCTTCATTTGAACCTTTATGTCTTGGGTGATATGGTTTAAAACACAAATTGGCTCGATTATAGCGATATTCTTCATAATGAATAAAATAGAACCCATCAAAATTCTTCATCTCGACACAAACTACAAGCAGTTACTTCTTGATATCAAGTCCCGCCTCCAACGAGCTCAGCTACGCGCTGCAATATCGGTTAATCGTGAACTTATCCAGTTTTATTGGGAAGTTGGCACCCTTATCATTGAGCGCCAGGTACAGGCCCAATGGGGCGACAAGCTGTTTGATACCCTATCACTTGATTTAACAAATAGTTTTCCAGACAGTAAAGGTTTTTCAAAGACCAACTTGAAAAATATGCGGATATTTGCAACCCACTATCCACAAGGTGAATTTGGTCAGGCGCTGCCTGACCAATTAACATGGACACATCATGTCGTTTTATTGCAGGCATTTGAGCCAGAAGAAATTAATATAAAACAATGGTATGGACAAAAAACAATTGAGAATGGTTGGTCATATAGGGAATTAAAGGAGCAAATTCAAACAAAACTATATGAGCGTCAAGCCGATAAATCAATCAAAACAACAAATTTTTATGATAAGCTGCCTGCTCCGGCTTCTCATTTAGCACAGGAAATGATTAAAGAACCGTACAAATTTTACTTTTTGACGCTTGGAGAAGACGCTCGTGAAAAAGAGATTCATAGGAGACTAATTGGGCATGCAAAACAATTTCTCATGGAATTGGGACACGGCTTTGCTTTGTACGGAACAAATTACCCTGTTAGCGTATCAAATAAGCGGTTTGAAATTGATCTACTCATGTACCATACAAAGCTTCACTGCTATGTGGTAATTGAGCTTAAAAGGGGTGATTTTCACCCGCATCATACTGGTCAACTAAATTTCTATTTATCGGCAATAGACGAGCAATTGAGATCGGTTGGAGATGGTCCTACTATCGGATTGCTATTATGTGAAAAGAAAGACCGTATTATTGCTGAATATGCATTAAGAAGGGTTGAAAGTCCAATGGGTATAGCTGAATATGAATTATCCAAATTATTACCTGAAAGTCTTATAAATATCCTCCCCACAACGGATGAGATTGAAGCAGAACTCAATGAATTCTCTAAAGAAAACTAATCAAAGAAAAAAGAACTCATCCAAAATTGCATAAGTTAATCGCAAAAATTGGTGACATTACTAAATTGGGCTTACAATTGTCAAAGTCATAATATATATTATGGAAAATACATGCGAAAATTAATGCTTCTACGCAATCTAGAACGTCATAACCCCCATATCTTCTTCGTACTTCAGATTGGCTTTAACTTCAAATCTTGCTAATTCCGAATGCAGAGAATCTATACCAGTAGTTGATCCAAAAACCTTCTCAATAATGCCTTCTTCAATAGCAACCTTATCATTCAAAGGAAAGGCCAAACTTTCAGGGAAAGATAAAGGGCTACTATTATAAGCAAATTATGTGTTAATAAGCCAGCATGAGGCTCAACAGAACCTCTGTACCGATTCATAATTGAATTTGTATCTATTTTGAGTAGGTTAGACGGTGTTGCCACATATTGATCAAACTTCAATTCTCTTCTTGCCCTTTTCTAAATAAAGGTGATAGCCGCAAGCA
The DNA here is from genome assembly GCA_021323455.1 of Alphaproteobacteria bacterium. GTDB lineage: Bacteria > Pseudomonadota > Alphaproteobacteria > Paracaedibacterales > VGCI01 > VGCI01. The sequence goes on from JAJONN010000010.1 coordinate 14,462, forward strand.
GCCGCGATCCTTAGAAGGTTAGATACTTTTAGATCCTCTTGTTCACCTGATCGTACCTTTTGAATTACGGTTGGAGATAATCCCGCTTCATGAGCTAATCCCCTAACTGTCTTATGGCTATCCTCCATCAAGCTCACCAATACTTCAGATAGTGAAAATTCTTGGTAACCTTTTTCAAAGGATTCACGAAATTTAGCATCCTGCATTTCTCTTTCAAATGTAGATAATTTCTTTCTACTCATAATACCCTCCAATCTTAATACGGTGTTCATAATTATGCTTGTATGCTAAAGCTCTTTCCTTCTCATTCGTAGGCAATTTCTGTTGCTTTTTACAAAAGCCATTTGTAATGATTATTTTGCCCTTCTTTACGAAGAAGCACAAAAATCTATCAGGTTGAGGCTTAAAAGCAAATATCTGATCACCCTCACTGTTAAACTTCGTACTATCCATTATTTTGCCAATGTCTCCCATCCTTTTAAGAAGATAGAGCAATTTAAGGCGCTGACCTTTGTTAAGGGCGTTATAATAATCAAGGGCGGGACTATCCCCTTTTTCGCTATAGTACCACTCAATAGTATATTTCTCGCCTTCATAGGCTATGTATTCTCTATCCTTCATACTACAATGTAACACTTAAGTAGTACAATTCCAAGAGATAAGCATAAATAATTTTCATTTTCACTTGCTTATACCCACAATTTATTATTCGATGGCTTCTTATAGAAAATAACGCTCAGACCCCATCACAAATTCATTAATATCAATAAGGTAGTAGAAATGCTACGCGTCTATCACTTTATCCGAAATGCCTCCAAAATGTTGCAGCAATACCGGACAAACAAAGGCTGTGAGAAGCTGCTAAATTCGTATCTTTTGTTCCACAGCCTCTTAATGACCTCTGAACCAAATTCAGCGCACCTGAATTTGAATTCGCATAAGTTAAAGCGTATTCGTTTTCGTTTGAATTAAATCTCTCGGAATCTTTTAATCCTTGCTCCATCACTAAACGCTTCGTCATAGCTGATTTTTTTAATATTTTATTAATATTTAAAGATTATTTTATAAGGAGTGGCACACATTTACAGGAACAGCGTCATGACAAACAAATCCGAGACCTATTCTGCTTCTTCTGGTTTTGGTAACCCGCCAGGCATTTCTAAAGAGTGGCAAGAAATTTCAACAACTTTTACCTCCCTCTTTCATAAGACCATGACCCAGACTATAGAAAATCTGGCTGCTCCCTCCCCTTCTGACGAAACCACGACGCCTTTAAGCAACGCATGGGAAAAACTCTGGACAAAGGCTGCAGATGAAACCCGAAGGACGATGGCCCAGAACATGGAAGCCTTTGGCATTCCTTCTTTTGGCAACATAGGAAATGCTGTTTTCGACCCGGAAGTTATGACAAAAACTTTTACCGCTGCCATGACGAAGATGAGAGAAAAGCCTGAAAAACTTGAAGCGCTCCGGAACCGTTATCTGGAGGATTTTCAGGAACTCCTTCAATCAACCCTGAATAACCTTCAAGGAAAACTAACGAAAATATTTTTGGAACCTGAATCAAATGATAAACGGTTTCGGGACCCCGCATGGAATGACAACCCTTTCTTTTCCTTGCTTCAACAATCTTATCTTTTGAATGCCCGGTTCCTGAAAGAAGCAGTCAACAGTATTGAAGAACTTGACCCCCTGACGCGGCGCAAATTGATGTTTTATACATCCCACCTTTGTGATGCTTTGTCCCCCACGAACTTTCCCTTAACAAACCCAACTGTTTTGCAAGAGACATTTGCATCTTCGGGTCAAAACCTGGTTCAAGGGTTTCAGAAATACCTGGAGGATGCCCGTAGCGGCCAATGGCACACCCGCATGACAGATATGAAAGCATTTCACCTCGGAAAAACGCTTGCAACGACGCCCGGAAAAGTTGTCTTTCAAAATGATATATTTCAGTTGATTCAGTACGAACCTTTAAGCAAGCGCGTTGCCAAAAGGCCCCTCCTCATCATTCCACCCTGGATTAACAAGTACTACATCTTTGACCTGAAGCCTGAAAATTCTTTCGTGCGCTGGGCGCTTGAGTCTGGTTTGAGCGTTTTTATCATCTCCTGGGTTAACCCTGATGAGCGCCACGCTCATAAGACCTTGACGGACTATACCCTGGATGGCGTTAAGACAGCGGTGGATCAAGTCTGCAAGATTACCGGGGAGAAGAAGCTGAATGCCATAGGGTATTGTAACGGTGGCACCCTTTTGAGTTTCCTGTTGGCTTATCTAAAGAAAAAAAAGGAAAACCCCATTGCCAGTGCAACATTACTGGTATCACCCTTTGATTTTAGCAAAGCGGATGACATGGGAATTTACCGGTGTGAACACCAGCAACGCAAGCTGGAGGAATACGTCCAGAAAAAAGGATACCTGGAAGGGAAGTATATGGTTCAAGCATTCAGCTTGCTCCGGGCCAATGATTTTATCTGGTCTTCTTACGTGAATAATTACCTCCTCGGGCGCGAACCCTTTCCCTTTGATATGCTCTATTGGAACTGTGATGCTGTAAGAATGCCAGCAACGATGCATATGACGTATTTACGAGATGTGGTAGTTGAAAATCGCCTGATGACGCCTGGCAGCTTGCGCATTGGAGACGTTCCCGTTGATTTTGCAAACATCACCACTCCCCTCCTCGTCATGGCTGCCCATGAGGACCATATTGCCCCCTGGCGATCTGTTTATCCCATCACCCAGATGGCCCAATCCTCTTCAAAGAAATTTATCTTAAGCACGTCTGGTCATGTGGCAAGCGTTATTAACCATCCAAGCTACCAAAAATACCATTACTGGACGTCGGATACTTTACCGGAAGATCCAGATGATTGGTTAAAAAATGCCCAAAAGCATGAGGGATCATGGTGGAATGAGTGGCGCCAATGGCTTGATGTTTATGGAGGCGGGACTATTCCTGCCCAACCAGTTCCCCAAGCGCGCATTCTTGAAGAGGCGCCGGGAACCTATGCGTTTACAGTTGCAGAATAAAGAATCCCCGCTGCAAAGCAGCGGGGGATTCAAAATAGTCGTGACGGAGTTGAAGAAATTCAAAACCTCATTTTATGACCGTGCTCAGTATAGCTATAACGTAACGTTATGGCTTTCCCCTATTACGTCTTAATCGGCGAGGAATCCAACCTTAAGAGATTAAACCAATTTCTCTTTGTATCGATCTTTCATAAAGAAAAGGGCAATAGCCGATATGAAAGACCCAAGGGCCAGGTACAAGGCAGGGGATGCATTATTGTTTGTCAGGTGAATCAGGCCTGTTGCAACAAAAGGGGCTGTGCCGCCAAAAATAGCCATGCTGAGACTATGGGAAATCGAAAGACCTGAATACCGAACCGTTAAGGGAAACAGCTCAACTAGAGTTGCAGGTATGGGAGCAAAAAAGACGCCCATGATAAAAGAAAGGCAAATATTGGCAAAAAGAGCCGTTGTCCATCCGCCTTCAAGCAGAACAAAAAGAGGATAGGCAAGAAAAGTAAAGGCAAGAGCGCTTGATATAAGAACGGGCTTACGACCGATTTTGTCAGAAATCCAGCCAGAAACAAGAATGGAAATTCCCATCGCAACCATACTGAGCGTTGTCATGGCAAGGCTTGTGAGCATATCCATGTTCAGGAAAGCCGTGAGGAAGTTACCAATAAAGGTCACGATCAAATAGAACCCAATGGACAGAGAAAGCTCAACAGCGACAACATAGGCAATTGTTTTAAAATGATTTTTAAAAAGCTCAACAAGGGGGGATGCATGTTCCTTATGGTGCCTTTTGGCATTCGTAAATTGCTCGGGTTCATGAATGGTTCGGCGCATCATGGACCCAATAACACCCCCCGTTACACTTAGGAGGAAGGGGATCCGCCATCCCCAATCCATCAATTGCTCTTTTGACAGAAAGTAACATGTGGATGTTGCGATGGCAGATCCTGCAAGAATGCCAATCAGGAGGCTAAAGACCACCCAACTCCCATAGAGGCCACGGTTCCTTTGTTGCGCATTTTCAACCACGAAGATCATGGAACCCGTAAATTCACCTCCCATGGAAAGACCTTGGGTCAAACGAATGAGGGTTAACAGGAAAGGAGCAAGCCATCCAATTTGCTCATAGGTGGGCAAAAGACCAATGAGTGTTGTTGGGATCGCCATCAGGTAAATTGACCATAATAAAGCGCTCTTTCGGCTGATCTTGTCTCCAATATGACCAAATATAATACCTCCAAGAGGGCGCATGATGAATCCTGCTGCAAAAACACCAAAGGTTGCCATAAGGGAAGCAACCGTGCTGAATTGGGGAAAAAAAAGCTGACCAATAATCGTGGCGAAATACCCATAAAGGGCAAAGTCATACCATTCCAGGGCGTTCCCAATCATGCATGATATGTAAGACTTTGAATGGTCATGTCCTCGTTTCCAAACTAAATTACCCTTATTCTTTTCTCTTATCACTTATAGACATCAGTTTGAAACTATATTTTTAAGAACCCAATGGACACCCCTCCGAAACATGAAGAGGCGCCTGTCTTACATCTCCATGGTCTCTTTTATAAATCTTGTATTTAAACGATAAGATTGCTCGATCAAAGAAAGGAATGGGTTATCCATCCATGAGAGCCCTTGAGTGGGTTTGTTATTTGCTTCAGGTTTCAAAACTATCTCCGTTATTTTCTCTTGAAGGTTATCCAGTGTTGATTCAAGCAATTCCTGAAAATCCTCTCGATAACGGTTCCGCAGCGCCTCAAGCTTCTCAGGTTTTTTTGTCATCCCTGCCATGGTCGTCCTAAAGGTTTTTGTCAGGGCTTCTGGATCGAAAGCAGCATTTCCTGCGGCGCTCAAGGAAGGAGCACCAAGGTTTTGCATGTTCTGGGCCATGGTCTTTTGGATTTCATTCCCAACCTTTTTCCAGAGCTTTTCCCACTCTCCTTTTAATTCCTCATTTAAAGAAGGGGCAACAAAGTTTTTCATATTTTGGGCTATTGCCTTTTGCGTTTCATCTGCAACCTTTTTCCAGATATTTTTCCACTCTGCACTTGAAGGCGGTGCTTTCATAGCAGGGAAAGCAGGCTTAGCAAGTTGTTTCATATTTTGAACCATTGTCTTTTGAAGAAGAGTGGTAAATGTTGCCGAAATTTCTTGCCACTCGCTGGAAATCCCTGGCAGGTTGATAAAACTAGAAAAAGCAGAATGGTTCTTTGATCGTTGGGTCATGGTATAATCCTTACTATATCAAGAAATGTCTCTTCTTATAAAATAAGTCTTAAATATTAATAAGGTATTAAAAAAATTAGAAAAAAATACAGCTTGGTTATGGCCTATAAAAAAGTTGCACACCCGGTCAATTTTTCTTTATCATTAATATTATTGATATTTTAACTGTTGAGACAAAATAATGACAGCTCCCTCCAAAAACCAACATCTTCTGGACCAAGACATTGTCATCGTTTCGGCGAAACGGACACCGATGGGGAGCTTCCAGGGCGCCTTATCTCCTTTAAAGGCGCCGCAGCTTGGCAGTATGGCCGTTAAAGGCGCTTTACAGGCTGCCTCTTTATCAGGTTCTGAAGTGAACGAAGTTATCCTAGGGTGCGTCTTATCAGCTGGTCTCGGACAAGCACCAGCGCGGCAAGCAACCATTGGCGCAGGTATATACCCTTCAGCCTCCTGCACAACCCTTAATAAAGTTTGTGGCTCAGGCATGAAGGCAGTCATGCTCGCTTATGACCAAATTCGGCTAAATAATGCGTCTATCATCATTGCTGGGGGGATGGAGAGCATGACGAATGCGCCTTATTTGCTGGAACAGGCGCGGTCGGGCTATCGCTTGGGACACGGTCGAATGGTGGACCATTTGCTGCTTGATGGTCTGGAAGATCCTTACCATTCTGGTCGCCTGATGGGTGCCTTTGCCGAAGATACGGCTTCTCATTTTCATTTCACGCGCCAGGATCAGGACGCCTATGCGGTGGAATCCTTGCAACGTGTTCAGGCAGCTGTCAAAGCAGGCTTCTTTGACTCAGAAATTATCCCTGTGGATATAGAAGAAGGGAAAAACCGCATTTCCCTTCATCAAGATGAAACACCGTTGAAAGTCAAGCTTGAGAAAATATCCTTTTTGAAGCCAGCTTTTCATCCGCAAGGGACGGTGACAGCAGCGAATTCTTCCTCCCTTGCAGACGGGGCCGCCGCTCTTGTGTTGATGACAGCACAGGAAGCGCATCAGCGGGGCTTGACGCCTATGGCGGTTATCCGGGGTCATTCTTCCCATGCCCAGGAACCTCAGTGGTTCACGACAGCGCCTGTTGGTGCCATCGACAAACTACTCCAACGCCTCAACTGGTCCCTAGATGATGTTGATTTATTCGAGATTAATGAAGCCTTTGCTGTTGTCCCTATGGCTGTCTTAAAAAAAATGAACGTCCCTCACGAGAAAGTTAATATTTGGGGAGGAGCAACCACGCTTGGCCATCCTCTTGGCGCTAGCGGGGCGCGGATTCTTGTCACCCTGCTTCATGCCCTGAATCAGCGGGGACTCTCAAAAGGCATTGCCGCTGTTTGCATTGGCGGAGGGGAAGCAACAGCCATCGGCATCGAGCGGGTCCTACCGTAGCAAGAATACAAGCACATTTAAGCTCTTAGCGAGCGTACGGCGACATGTCCTTCATCTTTGTGTTTTTTCTCTACTCCCTTTGAGGTTGCCGCGTCGCTCGCCCATCAAGATGAGGGAATGCGTGACAAATTCAGATGAGAGAACATCTCCTTGACATATCCTCCTAAAAATTTAAAAATTAATTAAAATTTAATACTTTTATCGATCAGGGCTCCCTATGAAACGCTTTTCAATATCTGCTTTTTTATTGTCAGCGACAGCGCTTACGGCCATACCGTCTGCAAAAGGCGAAGCTCCTCAAAATTCTCCCAATGTTGCCCAGGAACTGCTCGACCTGAAGCGTCAAATAAAAGAAAGCCATGAAAAAATCAGGAACTTAGAGGCACATTTCCACACCAAAGGGGTTAAAACTTCTTCTGTAAAAGGGCAAGGGCCTGATATGGCACAAGCACTGCGTGATATTAAGCGTCAAGTTGAAAAAACCGATGAAAAAGTCAGGCGCTTAGAAGCCCGTTTCACTGCTAAAAGCGTTGACAATAGCTCAGGTAAAAATAAGTCACAAGCGGACGCTCCTTATACCTGGCCTGCACGTTATCTCTCCGTCCCTCAGACGAACAGCGCTGTTCAGCTTATTGTTAACCCAAACCTTGCCATCTCATATGACTTCAGTCCATTTTCTGGTGATGTTATCTCACCAACAACTCTACCGCTTGCCGGTGTAGACGGTAATGCCTCCAAATCTGGACGGTTTAACACCCAGGCAAAGGGAACCCAGTTTGGCTTCAGGACCTTATCTTTTACAAATATTGGGGAAGTGAAATCAGAAATCAGCCTAGATTTTTATGGATCGACCTTAGATACAACAGGGATCCCCGCCGCATACCAGCCGCGCCTGCGGTTTGCTTTTATCGAGTTTTCAGGCCTTACCATAGGCCAAACAACCAGCAACTTCCTGGATATGGATGCCATAGGCGAGACGGTGGATTACGGAACTGTTTTTGAGGGAGCCTTCCGCCACCCTCTTGTTAAGTACGCTTTTAATATAAATAAACAAATATCCTTAGGCCTTGCTGCAGAACGTTCCGTCACAGATTATACAACGCCCTCTACTGATTCTACAGGAACAATTGCCAGCAGCACAAACAGCCTGAGCGCAACTAGCCTACCAGATTTCACAGCGCACTTAAAGTATACGGATTTTTTTGGCCATGTTGCTTTAAGGGGCGTATTGCGGGAGCTAAAAGTAAAAAACTATTCAAATGCAGGACAACCTGCAGTAGCCCAATCCTTCCGAAAAACAGGCTGGGGATTGGGTGTATCCGGAAAGTTGTTTATTCATAAAAAAACAAGCCTGTTTGCCCAGGTAAACTTTGGTGATGGAATTGGGCGCTTTATTATTCTGTGTAATGGTCAATCGGCATTTTACAACCCAACAACCAATATTTTTGACCGTCAAAAAGCCATGGATGGTATCCTTGGTCTAGAACATTTCTGGACAGATTCCTTTCGCTCCAACATAATCTTTGCCCGCACAAAGGTAAATGTATCTAAATATACACCTGCTTTTACAGGAACCACGCGCGTGACGGAGTCAATTAATCAATTTTTCCTAAATCTGATTTATTCACCGACCCCTCCCCTGGACCTTGGCATCGAATATGGATTCGCCAACCGCAGGACTGCTGATGCCAAACGAGGAAAAGCAAACCGAATAACGCTTGGAATGGTCTACAAATTTTAAGGTATCTACAGGAAGGAAGGGGAAAAAATGACAAAAGTCGCTCTAGTTACAGGTGGGACACGGGGAATTGGTGCCCCTATTGCCTTGGCATTAAAGGATAAGGGGTACACCGTTGTTGTGACTTACCACAGCAATGAAGGCGCCGCCAGAAAATTTCAAAAAGACACTGGAATCCCTGTATATCAGTGGGACATCAGTGACTTTGACGCTTGCCAGAACGGCATGAAAGAAGTTTTCAAAAATCACGGCCCCATCGATATTCTGGTTAATAATGGAGGTATTACCCGTGATGGTGTCTTACACCGCCAAAGTACGGATCACTGGAACCACGTCATTGGCACCAATTTAACCTCCTGCTTTAATATGACCCGCAGTGTCATTGAATCTATGCGGGAGCGGGGTTTTGGGCGCATTATCAATATTTCTTCCGTGAATGCCTTAAAAGGCCAGGTGGGGCAAGCCAATTATTGTGCTTCAAAGGCTGGTATGATTGGTTTTACAAAGGCATTGGCGCTTGAAAATGCCAAAAAAGGCATTACCGTTAATGCGATTGCTCCCGGATATATTGATACAGACATGGTACGCGCTGTCAGTGAACCTATTTTGGAACAAATCATTAAGACAATCCCTCTTGGCCGTTTGGGACAAGCGGAGGAAATTGCCCGCGCCGTCGTTTTCCTGGCCGACGACCACGCTGGGTACATCACCGGGGAAACATTAAATATTAATGGCGGCTTAGTCTGCAATTGAAACGACTTAATCAATTGATTTTATTAGGGGGTGTTAAAATAAACCTTTCAAAAACCCACAGGTTCGCTGCAGGAAGCTCATTTTTTAAAATCTATTCCCGATGATGGGGACAACAATTCAGATATGCCTGGTTATTTGTCAAAAAAGCCTTTGCCAAAGCCTTTGCCAGGGTCGTTTTGCCAACCTGCCGCCGCTTCCCCAAAAACCATTTTCCGACTTAAGTCGGCGTTAATTTGAGATATGAGATATCATTTCATAAGATTCATGGCAGCCTCATTGCACGATCTTTTTCTGCGGGTGTCAAAAAAACTCGTGAGTATTTTGTACAAGCGCCAAAAAACCGCCGTTTAAATAAAAAGCGACCTAATCCTCTTTAAGGAGTTATTAACCAATCTTCAATAAGATAAGTATGAAGGATATAAATTGAGGCTTAACAAGGGAAAATGATGATGACTAAAAATCCTGCGTCCAAGAACAAGAAAATTGCGATCGGCATGCAAGGGGGAGGCGCACATGGGGCGTTTACCTGGGGCGTTTTGGATTATCTGCTTGAAGACGGCCGACTTGACATTGAAGGCGTGAGCGGAACAAGCGCCGGCGGCATGAATTGCCTCGCCTTATGCCAAGGAATGGCCGAAGGCGGTAAGGAAGGTGCCCGCAAAAGTCTTTTCCGGTACTGGAAAATCTTGAGTGAAAAATCTAAAAAAGCAGGCTTGATGCCAACGCCTCTGGATAAATTTAAAGGTGGGTATGGCATTTCCACGAACCCTTTGTTCTCCTTGATGGGATTAATTAAAAAAAATATGTCTCCTTATGAATGGAATCCCAAAAATCAAAACATGCTCCAGGATTTAATCAAAGAGCTGTTCAACTTTAAAAAAATCGCCACTTACGAAGACCTCAAGGTCTTTTTGTGCGCAACGAACGTTCGGACTTCCAAATTAAAGATATTTAGCGGGAACGAGATTACGGAAGAAGCGGTTTTGGCAACAGCTTGCCTCCCTACCCTTTTTCAAGCTGTCAATATTGACGGAGATGACTATTGGGATGGGGGATTTATTGGAAACCCTGCCATATTCCCTCTTATTTATAATTGTAAAACACCAGATATCGTCGTCCTCTTGCTCACACCTCAGTACAGGCACAATACGCCTAAAACAGTAGATGAAATTCACTGGAGAATGACAGAATTGAGCCTGATCAATACGTTATCACGGGAAATGCGGGCGATCTCTTTTGTCACCAAGCTTATTGATGACGGCATTGCGGACAAAACCAAAATTAAAAAGGTAAACATGCACCTTATTGAAAATCCCCAAGTCTTTGCGGACCTGGACCATACAAGCGCCATGAATTCCAGCTGGGACTTTTTCCAATTCTTGTTTGAAAAAGGCCGTGAGACAGCAGAAAATTGGATGGGAAAAAACTTTGACAACATTGGGGTCTGCTCCACAGCGGATCTAAGCGAATTTGTGTAATTAAAAAAAGTGAGAAATAAAGATAGAGGTATACGGATACTATGGCAGCCTGATGAAATTTGTTGGAGGGTATTAACCTAATAGAGTACAATTAGAATATGTCTTGTGAGCGTGTATAAACCAACTGCAGGGATTATAGTATTCGATTATCTCAAAACTTGAAGATACATGATTATTTCCTCTAATTTATATGGCAAGAGCTCTATTAACAGAGAATGTGAAGATATAGAACATAATCATTTAAAAAAAGATCATATACAAAGAAGAAGTTCTTTAAATACAAAAAAGATGGCCATCACAAAAGAAAAGAATCGAAATTAATACTATTAATTTATCAATCCGGAACTATGATGTCAAAATGGTTAATAAACAAAAATGAAATATTTGTTTGCAGCCTTAAGAAATTACCAAGATTTGGCTAGTACAGCGTTCACTTAATTTTGCCCCCCAATGTTGTCATCCTGGCCCTTAGGTTTTGTTAGCTGAACGCAGTGAAGCGTTACAAAACCTTAGGAGCTGGATCCCGGGTTCTAAGGAAACATATGGCTCGCAAGCTTCGCCGAGGTTTCCTAAGACCCAGGATGACAGCTATGGGGGTCGGAATTAATGAAACGACGTACTAAGATGACAACTAAAAAGTATTCAAAATCATCTTTAACTTGTTCTTTTAAAAACATATTACCCCATAACTCGGGTTAATAAGCTTATTTTTCATAACCTACGGGCTTTATGATGAACAATAGAGGATTAGAAAAAATTGGGAGGACAGTTTTTCAAACAATCAAATCATTTGGACAAAAATGGTGAAAGCCAGGAAAATACTTTTAGGAATTCTCACCGGCTTTCAACAAAAATGGTTAGGATAGTTTTTCAAATGATTCCTTAACAAAATTCATGGCTTCATGAGCCTCAGGGAATAGATCGAAATACTGAGCAAAAATGTGAATGGTGCGAGGGGAACAACCTTGTGGTTCACCGAAACGCCAGCAGCCGTTAGCTTTTCAACGAAAGCTTTCCCCTCGGCTGTTAAGGGATCGCATTCGGCATTCACAATAATAGCCTTAGGGAATTTAGCAAGCTCTTCGGGAGATGCTAATAGAGGAGAAACAAGCGGGCTATTCGCCTTCTCATAATCATCCCCAATATAATTATGGATGTAGGCATTGGTGCTGTCGCGTGTTAACAAATATCCTGTCGCATAAGGATCTGTCGTCTTTTCTGGAATGCGCAAATCAAGCGCTGGGTAAAATAGAATAGCGCCGTCAGGAATGCGTTTACCGTCCCTAATAAGCTTTATGGTTAAGCTTGAGGCAATATTCCCCCCCCCGCTATCGCCAGAGATATATATTTTTGCATCCTTACCATGCTCATTTAAAAGATAATTATAAGCATCTTCGGCGTCCTCCAGACCAGCAGGGTGCGGGTTTTCTGGCGCCAACCGATAGTCAACCGCAAGAAGGGAGGCGCCGGTTGCTTCACAAAGCTTGCGGCACAAAGTATCGTGAGTTTCTAAGTTTCCCCGTGTCCATCCTCCGCCGTGCGTGAAGAGGATGAATTTTCCTTTATCCTTGCCTTCATAAAAGCGAACGGGAATTTCATGCTTACCATCTTTGCCAGGAATCTTAAAATCTTTCACCGAAACATCGGGCTTGTTTTTAGCAAAAGCATCACCAAAAAGCTTATAAGCCAAACGGCCAGCTGCTTGGTGATCAGCCTTCGCTTCAGGCGTTAATTGTTTTTCAGCCTCTGCGGCAATAATAGGGGCTGCATTCAAAAAGATATTGGTAGGGCAGGAAAGTTTTTCATTAATTATGAAAGTTTTATGAGGAACTTTGTATTCTGCGAGCAATTCACAATCATTCGCGGACATAGAACTAACAGCTATGGTCGTCATTGCTGTGAAAATTAAGAGAGAAGCGCGCCGTGTCATAAAAATACTCCTTAACTTTTGGTTGGGCAATATGGGTTCCAAACTTCTAATCACTTTTAAAAAGTTACCATTAAATGATTAAGGATTGGTAAACGAACAATAGAAAGTACCATTTAAATGGATTTTGCTCATTTTCAAGTAAGCAACCGTATCTCTTAAATTTACAGCGATACACCTGCGGCAAAATAATACCTTACATGCGGGGCCCTAACTTTGCTAGAAAGCAATTGTCCTAAGAATTTTTCTAAAACTTAAGTAAAAGTTGGAAAAATATTTAAAGTCTATTAAATTAAATCTAAGGAGAATTCTTATGAGAAACGACCTTAAACTTCTTGTATCCTCAGCTCTTGTTGTTATCGCATTTTCTGCGCCTTCAGCAACTCACGGCATGGAGGACAACC
>JAJONN010000076.1 GCA_021323455.1 Alphaproteobacteria bacterium
TGATGCGAACGGGGGCAGCCTTGAGGCGGAAGAAGCCCTCAAGCGCATCAATGAGGCCTATGCGGTTTTGAAGGGGGTGTGCGGATAGGTTGGTTATCTACGTTAGGGCAACTTCAGAACTTGTTTCCACCCACGTGGTCTGATATAAAAAAACATCCTTGACCCGTTTTATACGGGACAAAAGGATACATCTTAAAATATTGGTCTTCTGATCAATTAAAAACTGATAAAGCCAGCAAGCATTCCCTGTCTTGTTTCTGGGTGAATCCACTGATTTAAAACGATATCAATACAATAAGTTAAGGTAACTCTTGATTCTTTCAAATGTTAGAATGGAGGGTTTTTTGTATTTCAATGTATATATTTAAAAATAAGAAAAAAGGATTATTATAATGAAATGCCCAAAAATAATTTTATTAATCACCTATTTACTTTTGCCGTTTTGCGTCGGGGCAATGGAGAAGCGTGAAAAACGAGAAGAAGGCTCCGTATCCAAAAGGTGGCATTTAAGTTATGTACCAATACGTCCAGAAGGCAGCCATACGGATTGTGATAGTGAGAGCGATGAACTCCTGACTCCAAAAAACTTGGAGGATCTATTATTCAGCAGCGATCCGTCTGATGACAATAAAAGCGATGAAGAAGAAGAGCAACAAAATCTGCCAGGGATGCCTCTATATGAAGATGAAGGTAACGGAAGGGAGAGAAGGGCCGTTTGGCGTGAATATCAGAAGCGGCGTCAAATAGCAATTAAGGAGTTTAATAAAAATTGGGTCAAACAATATGGTCAAGGAAAAATGATACCAACAAAGCAAGCTCTTTTGGATAGAAAAACGTCTATAAGGACGAGAATACCGCAGGCTATTCTCTTCATGATGAAGGTGGTGGGATGGAAAGTAGAATGCATAAAAGAAAGAGCGGTGCGCTAGGGCATGTGATCTCGAATTGTCCTTTAGTCTGCAAATGGCGGTTTCTTACGCTTCCGTTTCTCAAATGCTCTTGATGTATTCTGCGACACGGTTCTCGAAACCGCCCTTTTAGCTTCGCTGACCTTTGGCTCGCCATAAAATCCTTCAATTGATGACAGGCCCTCCTCTTTTGTAACGTTTTTGCTGCGCAAAGGACGAATAAAAGCTCAATTTCAGGACAGTCCTTTATTTAACCCATGACGCGCGTGAGTCCATCATTTCATGAGGCTCGTAAGGGTAAAATTTTTATTGAAGGGGGGGGTAGTTGATATTTTACTAAAATGCCCTATATCTTGAATTGGGTGGCAGATATGTGCATCCGGTTTCATGACCATAAAGGAGGCAACGATGAATACCATGACGATATTGACTGATGCAGACCTGGAAAAGATCTGTGGGGGGGGTGGTGGAGATCCACTACCAGAGTCAAATGCAATTCTTAACACGGCATCTGGTAACTTGATGCCGCCACAAACATCAGTTGATGGTTCAAAACTTTGGGAGCTTATAAAGGAGGGCGATGCCCCATTTGTCGGGACGTACGTTCCTCCAGTCGTCTAATGGGGGAACAACTATTTTAATGCACTGAGACGTTGGCGAGCTGCAAGCGAGAGGAACAGCCCATGGTAGCTCGTCCCTCCTGCCTGTATGATTTTTTAGGGACGCAAAGGGGTCAATTTGGCCCCTTTTCCGCATATATTATGTTTCTCAAAACCCTGCCGGCTGAAGGGAAGCATCGCTAACCACAGCCATTGCTTTAAACAAGGTTCCCATGTGGGCAGGGTGGGTGAGGCGGACAGCGGACGTTCGTAAAGCGCCGCACTGTTCCGATGTTGCCCGCTCGCACAAGCGTTCTGTCCGTATGTCTAGCCCCATGGCTTTGAGGAAGTTCCCTTGAGGGATGGGACCGTAAGTGGTGAGACCCGCTGTTTTAAAACTGGTTTTGAGGTATTGAAAATCAACATGGTGGGTCAAGTCGGCCTTGCCCACATTGGCCAGGGGGGATTGCCGTTGATGGTGTTGTAAGGCTTGCAAGGTCTCACCAATAGCGTTGGGCTGGTCATATCCATAATCCAGAAAGAGGGCAGCGCCGCCGTTTATGGTCAGATGGTCAGCTATTTGGGAGACGAGAAGGGGCATGGCCGGACAAATTTCTCGTATCGCCGTTGACCCTTCCGGCAAGAAAATGAACGCATCGCCTTTGGTTCCGACACGCCGCTCAACCCAGTCCTCATTAATGTTGACAAATTGCTGGAGGGGCAAGGCATCCCAAAATTCATTGGCCACCATCAGGCAAAATCCCGCAGTGTGGGGAAGCGTTGACAGATCCTTATGCCAAAAAACGGAAACAGGGAAGGAGGAGAGGGCGGCCTGTTGGCAATCTTTAAGACGAGGGGCCACTTCAACCAAATGTACAGCCATATCGGACAGGGGCATGTTCAGGGACTGAAATACCTTGAGCATATCTGCCATCAAGGTTCCCCGTCCGGGGCCGAGTTCAACCAGATGAAAAGGCGTGGGACGGCCCGCTTGTTGCCAGATATCGATGAGCCATAGAGCGATGACCTCGCCAAATACCTGGGTCATCTCTGGAGCTGTGATATAGTCCCCCGCTCGGCCAATGGGGACTTTTTGATAATAATACCCATACTCTGGGTCATACAAGACTTGTTCCATAAACTCAGGAAGGGGGATAGGCCCTGTTGCCTCAATTTGCGCCTTCAGGCGGTTGGTCAAGGACATAGCGTCTTCTTGGCACGCCTGTTTGGCTGCCAGATAAGCCAGATCCCGGCCAGAACCATGGGGATTGACAAGAGTTGTCCCGTCGTCAAATCCATGCCCAACAGAGGGTGTATCGCATCCGGTTCCCGAACAAGTTCAACAAGGGTACGGGCTAAACCGTAGCCCAACAAGAATAAGCCGGTCAGGCGTCCAGGCACGTCCCGAAAGACGGCAACGCGCCAGCCCATGTGCAACACGGCTAGCAAGACAAGTCCTTCTAAAAAAGCTTCATAAAGCTGGCTGGGATGGCGGGGCAAAGGTCCTCCATAAGGAAAAACCATGCCCCACGGGACGTCTGTTGTGCGCCCAAAAAGTTCACCGTTAATGAAATTGGCCAAGCGCCCTAGGAATAGCCCGAGGGGCGTGATGGCAGCGAAAATATCCGAAAATCTTAAAAGAGGTATATATACCTTCCGGCAATAAAGGAGAATCGCCAAGGTGACGCCCAGCATGCCCCCATGAAACGACATACCCCCCTTCCAGGTCATGAAAATTTCTAATGGATTTGTCAGATACCGGTCTGGCTCATAGAACAAGACATGGCCCAGGCGGCCACCCAAGATAACGCCGGCAAGCGCCCACATCATGAATCCATCAATATGGGCTTTGGTGATGGTTGGCGCAAAGCGTTTTGCGAGCCAGGCCGCATATTGCCATCCCGCCAGCAAGCCGGCCACGTAAGCGACACCGTACCAATGTACGGACAAGGGGCCGAGGTGGATAAGGACAGGGTCAATCTGAGGGAATTTTAGCATGGGGGGACTACTACATTAATTTTGCCCTCTAAGTAGGCAGAAAGCATTAGGGCTGCTGTACCTCTCATCAATCATCCCCCATCTTAAGAGCGGCGATAAAGGCGCTTTGAGGGATTTCGACATTTCCGAACTGGCGCATGCGCTTTTTACCAGCCTTTTGCTTGTCCAGAAGTTTCCGCTTGCGGCTGATGTCGCCGCCGTAACACTTGGCCGTTACGTCTTTGCGCATGGCGGAGATAGTCTCCCGGGCGATCACCTTGCCGCCAATGGCAGCCTGGATCGCGATTTTAAACAACTGGCGGGGAATTAGGTCTTTCAGGCGCTCGCACAGCAAACGCCCGCGGCTCTCTGCCCGCCCGCGGTGAATGATCATAGATAAGGCATCCACAGGTTCCGCATTTACCAGAATATTGACTTTCACCACATCGCTTTCTCTGTACCCATCAATATGATAATCAAAGGACGCATAGCCTTTGCTCACCGATTTCAATCGGTCATAAAAATCAAAGACGACCTCGTTCAAGGGCAAGCGGTAAACCGCCATGGCGCGGTTGCCCGCATAGGTCAGGTCAACCTGCTCACCGCGCCGTTCTGTACATAAGGTCAAAATAGACCCCAAATAGGTGTCTGGCACCAGGATCGTCGCTTTGATCCACGGTTCTTCAATGGAGGCGATGCGCATCACATCGGGCATGTCAGAAGGGTTGTGGAGTTCCTTCATGGTTCCATTGGTCATGTGCAAACGGTAGACGACACTGGGCGCTGTGGTAATCAGGTCAAGGTCAAACTCCCGCTCCAGGCGCTCTTGAATAATTTCCAGGTGAAGGAGGCCCAGGAAGCCACACCGGAACCCGTATCCAAGGGCGGTCGAACTTTCAGCTTCAAATTGGAAACTGGCGTCGTTGAGCTGGAGGCGGGAAAGGCTTTCCCGTAAATGCTCAAAATCCGCCGCGTCAACCGGGAACAACCCGCAAAACACAACAGGTACCGAAGGCTTGAAGCCAGGCAGGGGTTCAAGGGTCGGGCGGCGTTCCTCGGTGAGGGTGTCCCCCACCTTGCAATCCGCCACATGCTTGATACTTGCTGTAATAAAGCCAACTTCCCCCGGCATCAATTTATCCACCATGACCTTCTTCGGGGTGAAAACCCCGACGCGCTCAACCTCATAGCTTCCGCCTGTCCCCATCATGCGGATTTTAGCACCTTTAGCCAAGATACCATCCTTGATGCGCACCAGGATCATCACGCCGAGATAAGCGTCATACCAGCTATCAACCAACATGGCTTTTAAGGGTGCGGAAGCCTCGCCCGCTGGGGCGGGCAAGCGTGTCACGATGGCCTCAAGGACATCTTCAATGCCAAGCCCTGTCTTGGCGGAAACCAGCAGGGCATCGCTGGCGTCCAGGCCGATCACGTCTTCGATTTGGGCCTTGACGCGGTCAGGCTCCGCTGCTGGCAAGTCAATCTTGTTGAGGACA
>JAJONN010000011.1 GCA_021323455.1 Alphaproteobacteria bacterium
AGCCGGATCCAACATAACACCTTCAATCATTTTTTATAACGAGATTTTAGGGGAGCGGGCGGGAGTTAGTTCACGTCGTGGGTCGCGGGCTGCCCGCCGATGAGATGCTCCACAGCAATAAAGCGCGTCCTATTCAGAGAATAAAAATTGCTGAAATGCGGAAGCACCCAAGTTCCAAACAAGCCAGACGCCCATGTTGCATCCTAAAAACTTGTGCTAGCGGTGTTTGATGTGATATCTTACCATCCAGTGGGCTTTATGCAAAATGGTTGACAGGGAATTTTGGTACGTCATTTTCCTGCTCTTGACCCTCTCAGCGACAAGCCCACGAAACGCCTAAAAAACCTGCCGTTCCCCTTCCTGATAGTTTACCGGGCGTGTCATTTTCTTCTTGAATGGTCACATGACACGATATTAGCTTTTTTTAAATTTGCCTATGCGCCTTGCTGAGATTATCTGGCTGTCGGGTGGTGAGGTGAAGTCTTTGTAGGAAAATCGATATAAGTATCTTACCCATTCGCCTCCCCTCACAACATAAAGTAAGTTCCGTCTGCAAAATCCCAGAAAACTGCGGGTTTTCAGGGAAGTTGCGCAAGAAAGACGTGTACCTATGCACCTTAAGTTATGATCAGAAAAGAATAGGGTTGAAGTTTTTCTTATATCCAGAGACAAGCTAAAGGTAGAAATTATGCCCAAAGTGATTTTAATCGCTCCTGACACTTCTCCTGCAGGAAATTAGCGATTTCATTTTGAGAAGCGATCAATTTTTCGTAATGGTTAAACTCTTTGACCACTTGTTTTTGTACATCGAGCGGAGGAAGCGGGATTTTAATGGACGCAATATCTGCCAGGCTAATGCCCTTCATAATGCTGCCCGCAGAAAACTTCTTGATTTCCTGCGTATAGGTTTCATTTTTGAAAAAGTAATGCAGGTATTCACGCGATAATAAATTTTTTTCGATGATCTCAAGCTTAACCAAATCATGTGAAAATATTCCTTTTTTATTTACAATGGTCGTCTTTCCCAAAATGGCAGATTCCCGATTTATGTCCTTTATAGACATTAATACATCCCCCGCAAGGCATATATTTTTTTCATAGGTTTGTGTTTCATACTTCAAAAACTTTGTCTGATAATTAGATAGGAACCCTTTTCCTATGGATTTCAACGTAAACAGAGGAATGCCATCATTGTCTGACAAGTGGCTGACATTGTATGAAAAGCCCGTAGAAATGAAATTGACCAATTGGCCAAGGGGAACAAGCGGGTAAGGTGAAGAAACGCTACTGGGACCTGAATAATGCTTGCCAACCCAGCTTTCATGATGACCTCCCATTTTTTCAAAAGGAACTTTGGTATAGCCAAGAGAGAGCATTTCTTCTTCTGGCACCTTATTAAAGCTTATACCTTGCAGAGTATCCAGAGGATTAGGGACATTCAATTTTTTCCCGTACTTGTCAAATGTGAATACGTCATTTTGAGCATCATAGTACCAAAAATGCTTTTTCTGATTCTGATCTGGACAGTGGAGATTTTCAAGGTATATGAGGGCTGCCCTTACACCGGTATATGGCAGAAAAGTACGATCAGGCAAAGAAACGACAAGTCTCAGGTCTGCGTTGTCCCTCAAAAACCGCCTGGCATCAGCGCGCTCTATGCCAAGCAAAAAACCTTCAGGAACAATAGCCGCCATCCTCCCTCCTTTTTGGATGGATTGAAAAAGATGAAGGATAGAAAGAACATCAGTCTTTTTTCTCGCAAGCCCGTTTTCATATAAACCATCATATTGATAGTTTTTATAATCACGTGAAAAAGGAACATTTGTAAGACCAACAGAATATCTTTTATACACAGGATGCGACAAGGTGTTGGCAACGTGTTCAATGCCACTATGATCACGCCAATGCAAAATAGCATTCATTTTAGCTACCCTGGCTGAGACAGAAATATCTTTTCCAAAAAATATGTTTCCTTTTGAGCTGTCAAATTCCTTAATATATCCAGCTGCTCCTGCCAAAAGTCCACCAGCCCCGCAAAAAGGATCATAAATTGTGTCGTTCCTTGTCGGCGATACCAGATTAACCATTATTCTAACAATATGACGGGGCGTAAAGTATTGCCCAAGGCTTTGTTTTGATGACAGGTTCTTCTTTAGAAAATATTCGTAAGCATCCCCCATAATATCTGAATCGAAAGATGTCAGATGGTACTTGTCCAAAATGGCCAAGATTTTTTTGATCACGCTTTCTTGTGGGATTTCCGTTTTAGAGAACACATCTTCTGCATTATATTGTGTTTGCAAACTTGGGATAAGATGTCCGTTGAGATATTGTATTTTGTTTTCTTCCTCTTTCAAGGATGCCCATAAGGGGTCTTGCTGATGTTCTTCCATCAGTTTTAAAAACAGGAGGTTTGCAAATTCAAAGAAACGAGGTCGCCCAGGTTCTATTCTTGTTTCGCCAAAGCAGTTCTCTACACGCCTAAAAATATTAAAAAGGGCTGCTTTGTCCTTAATTGTTTCCGGTCTGAGCTTATTCATTTAGGAACTCCTTAGTGATGTCTCATAAGTCGCCTCTTCCAGACAAGAAAGGCGCTGAACTATTGAAAACCTTGCCGCTAGTGACTACCTGCCCTGTTATTGTCCCCAAGTTGAAAAGGAGAACGTTGGCGATACTCATATCTTTTTCATATCAATTGGTTAGAAACCCATGAATCTATTTTAAAAATCGAGCGGTGCTGTTCAGCGTCAAATAAAGGAAAGAATATCTTTCCAATAAAACCTTAAAAGTTTTTACATCACACCAAAAAAAGCTTCCTCAATTTTTTCATACAGTATCTACCACTATTTATACCTTAATTTTATTTAAATTTACCTTTAATATTATAGGGTATACTTTATTAACTTACAAGGCCAAGAATCCTACTTTTGTCAATTTTATAGCCTTTTAAAATTACCATGTAGAGATTTTCATAGATCGCATGGCGAAAGCATTTTGCGGCTCTCGCCTTATTAAATAGCCTTGTTTTGCCAATTGAGAAGTACTTTAAACCGCCTTCTTTTAACATCTCAACCATACAAGTTTCGGTCTAACAACAATTGAACGACCGAAAAATCGCCCAGGGAACTTTCCTTGCTTCCGAAGAGCCAATAAAAGGCACAAAGGAAACCAATAGGAGGAGAATTTCCAAACGAGGAAACATCAGTCTTTGAGAGCATATGATTTGTGGCTACCCTATTGTTTTATTGATCGCCAACAAAGGAAGGCTGATACATTAATGGAGAAACTCCTGCTCAATTGGGATTTACGCTGCCATGTCCATAGAAGATAAACCGGGCTTCGGTCGCTGTTGCGAATAAGACAAGTCAGAGTGGTTGAAAATAATGAAAAAGCCAGAATAAGCTTTTTTTCTCATGATTTTTTTCAGCATAAAATTAGTAAAGAAAACTCGTTGGGGCCAGTGCCATTTCCAATAGCTTGCCTTGCTGTTGCCAAGCATGCTATTTTCCTCATCAGTGGGCTTGCGAGAGTTGAAATGGTGAGTTTGAGCTTGTTCTCCCTTCCAGTTCCCTTAAAGGTAGTAAGCCCACAAATTTTTAAAGGAACGCTATCCAATATCCTTTCCCTCTCACATTCATTTCCTCATCGTATATTTATTAGGCGGCACCCTTCCCGCATGCATAATCAACCATTTTTTTTAAATAACCTTTGAATTAAAGGATATCTTGGTCTCTTTAAGATATATGGGATAAATAAAATTATGGTTACGCCTCTTAAACACAAAGTCTGGCTGGCCGTTTTTGAAGTACGAGTTTTGAACAATCCTCATTTTTCATAAGCCCCAATAATTCCTTTGCCTCTTGCAGGGCAACTCAATCAAACATTCACGGGATCTGGCCAAAAAAGCACGGTTATGCCATTTGCTCATTTTTTGCTTTCCTCTATGGGATCTTAGCGGATAACGCTCATCTACAACCTTACCGCACCATAGGAAGGTTCCAAAGAATAAAAAGAAATTCTCTAAATTATCAATTCATTGTTTATAAGCTTAACCGAAAGAGCCTTTTTCCTCCTCGTAACAAGTCTGTCAGTACCTCCTCTAAACGGACGACAAGGCATATTCCTTCAAGTATTCTCGAAAAGCAAGATTGACGGTTTGCTCACGCCATAACGTTTTACGGAAGCTCTTCTCAATTTTATCCATAAAATCAATTATGTTGTCGTAAATCTCAACATCTGTCGAGATTATAATCTCTGTCTCCTCCCCTTTTGTCGTTGTCACTTTCCTTGCTGAAGCAATGAAACGGCTGTAAATGTCCAGATAATCCAGGTTAGCGTCATTAATCGTCAAAACAAGGGTGGTTGCATCTTTCTCTTCGCAAAACAGAAGGAGCTGCTCTAGGATTTTGAGCTGGAACTGAAACATCACGACTCCTTGAAGGTAAGCATCAAACCCTACCTTAGCGTTAAATTTTTGCACGCTAATGCTGGGGAAATTGCAGGTGACGACAGCGGCAAGGTACCCTACCTCCTCCCCTTCGTCCTCAAAATTCACAAAGGTTTCTTTTAATTCCAAGGTCATTTCGCAAAGGAGTTCATGGCCACAATCTTCAGCTCTAAAAATATAGAGATTCGGAGAAAACTCCTGAAAATCAAACATAAAAAAATTGTTCAGTGGGACTGGCGTTGTCCTTAGTTCTTGGGATAGAGTATTTCCATCTAAGAGATCGGTGTCATTGTTAATTAGTTTAGACATGGCAAACCATCCTTATTGAAATTGAGGTTGTTTCTTAGTGAACTGTTTCTTTTTCCTGTCGGGATTTTAAATATTGCCGGATGACAGGATTAGACCGCTGTTCGCACCATAACTCTTGTTCAAAGCCAAGAGTGGTTGCTTTCATAAAAACCATCCACTTATCAATGGTTTCCTTATTTGTCGGAATAACCAGTTCCGTTTGCTCACCATTTTTGGTCAAGGTCGGGTCCTGATGAACCAGGAAGTCTTGATAAATTCCGAACCCTTCAACCTGGTCATCATCTATATAAATAATGAGGTGGGATGCACCTTGCTTGGCACAAAACCTAAGAAGGTGTTCCAAAATCTCCATTTGAAATTGAACCATGACCAGGCCATAAAGGAGTTCGTCTTCCCTCATCAACCTGTTTCCTTCTTGCAGTAAAATAGCTGGAAAATGGCAAATCACATTTCTTGAAGCGGGCTGGGCCAGTTCTCCTTCAATTTCCAGAGTAAGGTCGCATTCTAGAGCATGGGAAAGATCCTGAATTGTCATCTCGTAGAAATCTAAACCTCTTTTTTTGATATTAACCGTAACCCCTCCTTTTGAGGATGCGGGCTGGGAAGGTAGAGCCTTCTCTTGAGCAGGAGGCGGGTTGGAAACAACCAATTTTAATTTGGGAGCCTTTTTCTTGGAACGGGGTGGTTTTTTATGTTGAGTTGAAGGAGGTGGGGTATGAATACGTTTTACCATAATATTTTCCTCGTGCTCCTATACGCATCCTTTATACATCCTTGTGTAAGAGGTGGCCGAAGAATTTCCTAATGGTATTTTAGCAGGGGGGGTCTACTTTTAGTTCAGAAGCTTAAAAAGTATCGAATTTATGACGGTTAAATGCCAGCATTTCCAGAAAACTTTGAGAAGTGAGGGAAGGAACAGCAGTGGAATGAAGCTTGCTTCTTTTGACTGTGATGGGCAACTTACCAGAAGAAACCCATTGAAGGTATCCAAGTTCATCTATTGCACAGGTTGCCAAGCGAGAATTATCAGGATGCAAACAGAAAGGAATATCCAGATAGCCCTTTTGGAAAGCTTTATAAAGCCCTGCCCCGATATCTTTATCTAAATTTAAGACAGAATCAATCAAGGCTTTTGACTGGGCAAAGATAATCTCTTCTTCTTCCCCATCATAGGGGACATCCTCCGCAAGTGAGGTTGAAAATTCATGCGCTTTTTTTAAAGCAGCCAGGTTGGAAGCCAAAGTTGGAATTTGGCGGCTTTCGTCCTGGGTTTTAACGATGAGCCTCCTGGTGTCAGAAAGAACAGCCAGCTGGACGCTTTCTTTCAGAATTTTTTCATATCCCACCTTGGTTTTTGGAAAAAGCCCCATAAACGTATAGATTACCACATGCCATGACATTTCTTTACAAAGGTAGAAGCCAGCCAATCTTTTTAAAGCTGAAACTGACGCCAGATCCTGGGTGAAGCTATAGTTTTGAGCATAGCTTAACGAAATGTCTCGCAACCCGTTTTGTTGAAAAAACAAGGCTTCTAATATTCCAAGAGCGACTAAAATGGAGGGATGGCAAAGCTGGCCTAAAAGACACCCTGCAAAGCTTTCCAGGTGGCTCTGAGTCGGGTACGCCGCTAAGATGAGACATGATCTTTGCCAGGAGGATATTGCGTCCTTAAGGGAGGTACGGCTGTAAGGGAGGCAATAAGAGACTGGCCCTCCTTCCGTTATAAAAAGCTGGCTCTTGACAAGGTGTCCAAAAATCTTTTCGGGATTAGCCGTTCCGTGCCTAACCTGGTACCAAGGGAACTTAACTGCTCCATAATTTCAGATGGCGAGTAAGCCAGCACAGGAAAACCATTTAAATCAAGCCCTGCCTGGAGTGACTTTTTGGCTTCATCAAACTGCCCCATACGAGTATAGCTATCAAGGGTAATAGTACCAACCACAGGCAATTCAAGGCTTTTAACCGCCTTCAATCCCGCTTGCATGTTTTCCAGGGAGGCCATACCCATGCGAGGTTGAACGTAAAGGTCAGACCGAGTTTTTAAAAACTTAGACAGCATGCTTGAACAGGCTTTCCATCTTAATTGCAGTTAAACGATCAAGATATCTTTTGAAACTTACCAAGGAATCACTTTCTGTAAAAACGTCACTATATCCCAACTTGACAAGCTTTTTTCTTTGAAAGGCAGCGTTTTTTTCAGAAATTCCCATTTTTCCTCCGGCAACAAACGGTGGAAGCTGGGCAAAACCATTCCGGGAAAAAGAGGTTATAATTTTGATTGCATCCTGGAACAAATGGCCGTTAACGGAAGAAATGACGACGAGGTCAAAGAATGATCCTGCAAGAGTTTCGTGAATTTCTTGAAAAGGAACGCAAGGACCTAAGTTACGCACACTGCATCCATTTTCTTGCAAAAATAACTCCATAAAAATTAGGTTCCATGTATGAGAATCAGAAGGCGTGCTTGTTAAAATAACATTTAGATTGTTTTTCATTTTTTTCTCCCGATAAGTAGTTAAACTGACGCACCGATTTGACATTTGTAGATCTATACAAATGCAAAACCTATTGGCATTATAGGCCAGTTGAAGAATTAAGACGATTAAGAACGGGGTTCTGAGAGAAAGCGACGCATATTTTACTTATTATAGCTAAAATTAAATCGGGAAAAATGTTTTTTATAAATGATGTATTCTAAAATAAAAATATAAAAAAAGAGATATATAACTTGAATCAACTTAATGCTATAAATTCTTTCTCCTCTCAACCTAAAGCTTTATATATTCTCTCTTTTACCGAACTTTGGGAACGATTTAGCTATTACGGTATCCGTTCCCTTCTCATGTTTTATATGATTTCAGAGCTAGGCTTTAGCGACGCATCCGCCTACGGCGTTTACGGAATGTATTTTGCTCTTGTGAGCGCTTCCTCTCTGGCTGGAGGGTACATTGCCGATCATTACCTAGGCAATCGCAAGGCCATTTATCTGGGAGCCATGATCATTATAGCCGGGCATGCTATTTTGCTCCTCCCTTCCCAGAACTTCCTTAATTTAGGCTTAGGTTTTATTATAGCTGGAACCGGTTTTTTTAAAGCAAACATTACGAGTCTTTTAGGGCAATATTATCAACCTCATGACCCACGCCGAGATAGTGGGTTTACAATTTTTTACATGGGAATTAACCTGGGGGCCTTTTTAGCTCCCTTTGCTTGTGGATACATCGGCAAAACCCTCGGATGGCATTATGGTTTTGGCGTATCAGGGCTGGGTATGCTTCTCGGACTTCTTGTTTTTTATCTCAGTAATGAAGCTTTAGGCAATATCGGGTGTATTCCTGATAAAAACAAGCTTTACAAACGCGGGTTTCTGAGGTTATCCCCTTACCAGATCATCCTTATAAGTACCCTTTTAAGTATCCCTGTTTTTGCCGGATGTATCCATTATCATGACCTTATGGGCAACTTCTTGTATTGCTCAGGCGTTATCGCGCTTATTGCCTTGATTGCCATGGCTTTCAGGTGCAAGGGAGAAGAAAGAAGGTCCATGTTGACGCTGATTACCATGATGCCCTTTTTTGTGGCCTTTTGGGCAAGCTTTGAACAAGCTGGTGCATCCATCAATCTTTTTATTGATCGCCATGTCAACCGGGATCTGTTGGGGTATGAAATACCAACCGCATGGTTTTTATCGTTAACGCCTTTTTTGATTATTATTCTCGGGTCTGCTTTCTCTATGCTATGGCTTCAACTAGGAAAGCGTAATCTTGAGCCTAATACGCCTGTCAAATTTGCCCTGGCTTTTTTTCAGGCAAGCTTAAGCTTCTGGTTTTTAAAGCTGGGAGTAGAGGAAGGACTTGGGATTGGTGCGATCTCTATGATTTGGGTCGTACTTTACTACTTTTTTAGAACAACCAGTGAGTTATGTATCATTCCCATAGCCTTTTCCATGGTAACGAAACTTGCACCTCCTCATTTAACGAGCTTCATGATGGGTGTTTTTTTCCTCTCTGTTTCTTTTGCGCAAGTAGCCGCGCAACAGGTAGCTAAATATTTTACAGCAGCACATGGGATGAAAGAAGTTGTTCATCTTCAGGATAAAGCAATTTCTCTTTCTATATTTGGACAGATTTTCGAGTTTTTAATTATCTTGCCTCTTGTAGCAGGTATTGGCATGCTCATAATTTCCCCTCTGACAAAGGATGTATTTAAAAAGTACGGGTAAAAACGAGTTCTTTTTTAGTGATTTAAATTAAAAATTAATTTTAAGTATTAGCCTAATAAAGATCAACGTGAAAAAGATAAGAAAACACCCATAGTAAAATGAAAAATATCATTATATTTAAAAACAGAGATTTTAGCTTTTATGACTTTAATAAGATTAAAACTAAACATAAATTAAGACTATCTATTGTAACTTTCAAAAATTCATTCAGTGATTTATCAGAAGATAATAAAAATTCATTAGATAATATTTATCTTTTAGATGATAACTTACATTCATTATTTGATAGCCCTTTGCCTGAAGAAAAATTATACGGAATAATAAAAAAAGAAATTCAATTCATTCAAGATACTTGGATAGTAGCTGCAGATGAACTTAATATTTTAACTGCTGCTTCTCTAAGAAAAAAATTTAATCTGACTGGCTCCCCAAGCTCGATCATATTAAACTATAGAAACAAGGCACAACAGAAAAAAGTTCTTTCCCAAGCTGGTATCCGTATCCCCAAATTTATTCCTATTAAAAGGAGTTATGAAAACGAGAATATAGAACTCCTTTATATTCAACTTAAACAATACCTGAAAGAACCATTTATCTTGAAGCCTGTTGAGATGGGCGGATCAACAGGCGTGGAAAGAATTGAAACTTATGATGGCTTTATAGAGTATTTCAAGAAATTTAAAAATTTCTCTAGCCTTATTGCCGAAGAGCTAATTAATGGTCAGCTTTATCACTGTGATTTCATTATTCAAGGTGGTAACTATGTTTTTTCTGAAGTATCTGAGTATATTCATAATGGCCTATCTTTCCTAAAGGGATACAATCATGGAAGTCTTTTGCTCATTCCTTGTAACCCTCTGCGCTTACCCATTATTGAATTTTGTAAAAAAGCAAATTCAGTTTTAGGGCTGAAATCAGGTTGCGCTCATTTTGAAGTTTTTGTTACGAATAAGAAAGAAATTATTTTTTTAGAGGCAGCCGCTCGGCCAGCTGGCTCACTTGTTCCTCTTGTTTTCACCAAAACATTTAAAACAAACTATATGAATGCTGCTTTGCTTGCTGAGATTGATGAGGATCCTGGTATTTTTAATTCACCAAATGAATATTATTTCTGGACTGTTTTTCCTAAAAAGCCAGGAATCGTCAAAAAGCTAAAATATCTTCATCTCCAAAGCCCATATGATTTAAAATGGCTTGTTAATGTTGGTAACATTTTAGATAAGCCTCTATCTGTTTCAGATAAATCCGGATTCCTTGTAGCAAACAACAAGAATTATGAGGTTTTAAAATCTGATTTTTATTTTCTTAGAAAATTTGATGCTATAGAAATAGAAAAAATTTAGAGTTCAGAAAATTTTTGTTTTAGAAAATCCGCTAAAACTTCAATGTTTGTATTTCCACATAGACTTTCTTCAATAATCAAATAGTAAGTATATTTTGGCCCTTTTATCTCAGGTAAAACTTCAACTAGTTCATATTTCTTTACATCAGGGTGTTGTTTAGGTACCGAGATAATTCCTACCCCTTTATATGCAAGATAGCATCGACCGAAGTTAGCATCGGCCTCAAAAATAGGCGTTCTCTCTTTGCCAACGGGCATACCTAGTTTTAAATGCCAATTGAGATCAATAGGTAGTTTTTTACCTCGGCTAAATCCAATTATACGGTGACTATCTAACTCATCCACTATCAGCGGAGTTCCAAATTTTAAAAGGTATTCTTGGGACGCAAAAAGCTTGAGTTCCATTGTTATCAATGACTCTTGTTTATAGCCATTTAACCCCTCTATAAATGGGTGGATTAACATATGACCCGTTAACTTTTCATTTAGAGACATCTCATCATACGATACTATTTCCAAGTAAATTTCAGGATTATTATTTATAAAAGAATCAATAAAGCAAGAAATATACATACTTGATTGACCAGTAGGCGCTACCAACTTTATGTGTTTTTTTATTTTCTTGTGATTTTCTAAAATTCTCTCTTCTGTAAACTCTAGCATATTTGTAATTCTGACGGCATCTCTATAAAGCAATTCTCCTTTATGGGTTAATTCAACACCATTGTCATTTCTCGTAAAAAGTTGGCAATTGAGATCCTGTTCCAAGCCTTTGATCATCTTGCTTAAGGCGGTGGAAGAAATATGGTATTTCTCTGCTGCACGCGCGAAGCTACCACAAGAAGCAACACGGTAAAAAGTTTTTAATTTGCTCCAGCAACACGGTAAAAAGTTTTTAATTTGCTCCAATTTAGGCGATCCATAAATTCTTGTCCTCTTTAAACAATTACTCAAACATACAAAAAAGCATAATTACCATGCAGTTTCCTTATTCACACTGTATATAGTGATGTCTGTGAAAATATACAAGCGCATAGACGGTTTTTTTATCCCACACGATGCCACACGACCTTAAAGAATGTAGAGAGGGAAAAAGTTTGTAAAAACACTTCTGCTCTCTAAAGCATAGGAGAATGAGAGTAGTTCAAATTTCTTCAAGCACCATCTCAGGTTTCGATTGAACAATTGGGAAGCAAGATGGAATATAAGGATTGATTAAACAAGAAAGATACTTAGGAGAATAAAAATGCAAAACGCCAAAGATCGGGTAACGCGCGATACTGGCTTTCAAAGTCTCATAGACCTAACCATCTTTAGTATAAAATCCCTTATTGCTATCAATGGCGGTGCAATCATAGCCTTGTTGGCTTTCATTGGAAATATTTTAAGTAAGGAGATTGCATATCCCTTAGGGATCAGTTGTGCTTTGAGTTGGTATTGTGTAGGAATTACTTCAGCCATCTTGGAATTGATGTTTGCATACTTTTTTCAAGTTTTTGAAATTGAGGGCGGTGCTAAATTTCCTTGTTTATGGCACAATAGAGAATGCTTTCGATACCTTGCCATTGCCAGCGCAGCACTGAGTTTGGCGTCTTTCATCGTTGGCTCTATAAAAACCGTAAATACTTTTAGCAATTTTACACCAACGCACTCTCAAAAGGAGTGTTGTTGCAGATAATGAGAATAAGAAATACATCAACTTAACATCTCATATGCTTAATCCCCGCGCTTTATCAACTTCCCGCTGTTGGCAATCCCTCTCAAACTCAAGGGTACGAGTGATCTGGAGGTTTAACTTGGCTATTTTATTGTCTTTGTTGTCAAGGAAACTGCTGGTTTCTTTGCCACCTTCAAAGCTTCTCTGTTCCATTCTAACAGCCAAGATTTCCTGTTGTTCTATCAGATGGAGATATTGATTCGAGAAGCGTGATACATCGTTGGATACTTGAAAATTCCCGGTTCCTTCATGCTCTTTGACGGCCTCAATAATTTCTTGGATCCTTACAAGCGACGGATCAGAGCCTGTCCTATCCTTATGGAAAAGGATGTGCTGCTCAACCTGGCCAGCCTGACTATGCCTGAGAAGGGCAGCATTTATAGTTTCTTTTGCTTCTGAGGTTATATTTCCGCTTTTCAAGAACGCCTGTCGGGCTTCTTGGCAAAGATCTGCAAGAGCGATGGATACTCCTCTGGTCAGGTTTTGGTGATAAAGGCGTCCTTCAATGGCAGTCAGGCGCTCGGCTTGCCACCAGGTATCCGCAAGCTCATCAGGATTCGGAAACCTTCCATGAACCTCATAAAAATGAAACTTCTCGCACCATTCCTGGTTGAGCAGGAAGCGACCTTGCTCAAACTGTTCCCTCTTTTCAAGGAGGGGATCATCTTTGTGGAAGGGTTTGATCTTCTCTTCTTTCAAAAGAGCTTCGCTGTCTTTCACTAACGGTGCCTCACCATGAGAGAGGTTGCTTTGGACGTCATCATCTGTAGCCATACTTTTATCTTGAGGGGTCAGTGCCTCTTTAATCATCTGCCGTACAGTATCCATTGTCCAGCCGGTGGGCAGGTCGTCAGCCAGGTCCCATGTGTTTTCTAGAACGCCTTCGGGAAGTATTACAATACCCACATGCCCAGTGGAACGTCCCTGGTCTTCTTCTCCTACAGCAGTTGCCTCATTGTGTCCGAATATAATTTCCTGGACCTTTTGGGCTGCTTTAAGCCCTTTCCCATCAAAATCGTTGTCAGGCCAAATAGCTACAGCCTTTCCCTTAAGGGGTTCCCAATTGCTTTTATGGGGAGCCCCTGTGCCACCAATCCAGCTTATAACCACGAACTCAGGTAATCGTTTCTGGGCAATATCTGCTGTCTTTTCCCCTTCAACTACGAGAACAGGCTTGTCAGGGTGCTGAGCCAAACGGTCAAGGCCATACAAGGAACGATTATCATCTCCAAACCCTTTCCATTTCCAACGGTGTTCGCCCTCTTTATTGACGCACCAAGTTATGGGAGGCGTTTCTTTTTTACCCGTTTTCCTGTCAACCAACCGGACAACATAGCCTAGGAGGTTCCCTTGGGCATCTTTATAGGCATGGCGCATATCTTCCCGCTTATAATAATTGCTCTGGTCTGGCAAAGGCGGCGCACTTTGAGGAACAGGCAGGATTGGCTTCCATTCGGGTTCTTCTTCCTTCGCCTTGAAGGACGGTCTTATTTCCTGATTTTGGGGCTGGCTTAACATAGCGAGGTTCTTTAACCTGGTGTCATAATCCCGGCAGTCTTTATCCAGTGTTTTTAAAGTCACCCCCAATTCTTCCGCAATCCATTCAATTAAATGGGGACTACCCGCATGCTGGATGAGGGAAGCTGTTTTCTGACGATCCTTCAAAACTTCCTGAAACAAAGCGTAAGAAGCTGTTTTTTCCTTCTTGATGCCTTGCTCTTCTGCTTCCTGGAAACAAGCGCTGTAATGCCTGTTCGACTGGATAACCATGTCATTGTACTGCTCAAGAAGAGAGAATATCTTCTTCTCGTTATCATTCGTCAGGTTGGCGTAAGTCACTATCCGATCAAATTGCCTGGCTTCAGCATGAATGTCTTTGGGAAAGATATTGTGGCGGTATAAGTCAGCAACCGTCACCTTTTGCCCCTTCATGGGTGTCTGTTCCAGGTCTGTCTCTTCCATCTCCGTTCTTTTTTGGTCTTGGTCCATCATCTCTTTGAGGTCACGGGCTATCAACAGCTTGACCAGAAGGGAATCCGTTTGCAGGTAGTGATTGATCAAGATTTGACGATGAGAATCCCGGCTTTGTTCAATAAGCTTATCTTCATCGAGCGTAACACCCCAAGAATCTGCCATATGCCAGCACAAGTCCCAATCTGGCGATCCCAGCAGGGCTGTTGCGCCCTTATTGCGCTCTGATACGGTGGCAAGGTAGTCAGGATAGAGCGGATTGTCAGAAACCTTGATGCCCAGCTTTTCCCGATCTTCAGCGCATTGCTGATAAAGCCTGTTGGCTTTTTCTGACCAGTTTTTATATCTAAAGACAAGCCCAAAAATCTCCTGCTCTTCTTCGGTTTCCAACGTGTTAAATAAGACAAATTCTTGGAAATCCCTCGCCGCCGCAAAAACATCCTTCGGGTTTAATCCTGCCTGATAGAGGGCAAACAGGGTTTTCTTGTGGCCTTCTTCCTGGTCATCCTGAATGATCTTGACCAAATGATCCGCCAATCGTGCGCTTAACATTTCGTGTTCGGCTTCAGTAGATGGGGAGAGCGTTTTATACCAGTTAATGATCTGTTCCCTGTACCCATCTTGCGCATGAGAAAAGATAAGCTTGCGGTCTATACTGAATCCCTTTTGTTCCACCAACTCCAGGCATTTTAAAAAGCCGGGGTCTTTGGAAAAAGCAAGAGCAGCGGCATTCCTGGCTAAAGCCGCTTCCCGCCAGGCCGGAAAATGCTCGCTTTCAGAAGGCTTAATCCCTAAACTTTCCTGGTCTGCTGCACATTGGCGATAAATCCCTTTGGCAATGACCGCATGATAATCATAAGTGCTGTAAAGTCGGAATAATGCCTTTTCGGCTTCCGTGCTTAAAGATTCAATCAACCCCAGGCGATTAAAATGACGAACATAGTCTCGGACATCGCTTGCAGAAATTCCTTTGCCCTTTAATGCGCCAAAAGTCTTTTTTGACCCCTGCCGCTCGTCAGCTTCCACAAGACCATAGATCTCTGCCGCCGATACCGCCTTGACCAGATGTGTCTGCCCAAGACTTGTCTGGTCAAATCCACTTCCTGCCCCCTTAAACGTTTCCAGGTAAAAATCGCGCATGCCATTTTCCACCTGGGTAATAAATTTAGAAACGTCCAGGGACATTCCCATCTTGCGGGAAAGGTCAACCATCCTATCAATGTCATGGTCTTCAAACAGGATGCGGGCGATCTCGTTCCGGGCAGCAGCCAGAGGGGCATAAATTTTGAATGATGGTGTCTCCCAGATACGAATGTCTTGGCCACCTGGGCCTACAACTTTGACAGATTTTGCTTCAACCTCCTCTATACAAACTTTGTAAGCCTTGTTCGCCAAATAGGTTGCCTTCTCATAACGTTGAAGTGTATGGAAGATTTTAATATCCTCTTCTGTGTCCAAGGTTTGTAAGACGCGGTTTTGATGGTAAGCATTGGCAACCTGGCGTAATTCCTTAAAGTCAATGCCTACATCATAAAGCTGCCTTGCAGTAACGGATCCTCTCCTTTTTCCAAAACCTTGGGTGTCACCCAGCTTATCCTCTTGCCTATCTGGTTCGCCTTCCTCTTCCCCTTTGTCTTGTTCCTCTGCCAACACGCTTGTTCCTGACACGTGTGCCGTTGACGCGCGTTTCTCAGAATTCATGAGATTGATGAGAGCAAGGGCGGATTTTCCTTTTTCTTCTTCATTCAGAGACGTCAGGTACTTTTCAATGTGAGTATCTCTGAACGCCCTCTCCCCCCTTAAAAATATCTGCTCAAGCTCAACTTCCCTCAGATTGAGGCCCATAAGGCCAGCAAGCGCCAAAACTTCCCCATGGTTGCTTTGATCAAAGATTTCCAGGGCAAGCTGGTTACGGGGTTTACAGGCTTTTTGGTAAATAGGCCAGGAAGGGGCGTCCCATGGTTTGAGTTGTGTCTCTTCTTGCCCGTCCCTTTCCTTACCCTTACCCATTTCCTGGGAGTTTTCATTGGGAAGGTTTCCCTTCATCTCTTCAATCTCATTCAGGCACACCACATAAGCCCGGTTGGCCTCTCGGCATTTATCGTCATACTCATCCAGGAGAAGGAAAAGCTGCCGCTCCGCCTCTGTCTTTAACCCTTCAAAGAGCTTAAGTTTTTGATATTCAAGGGCGTGCCTGGCAATATCTTTGGGCAGCACCCCTTGCGCATAAACCTGGGCAACCGTAACCTTCTTCTTGGCTTCGCGATCCTCATCCATTAACGCCTTGATCTCAAAAGCCGCGTGGAGTTTTGCTGTTTCTTCGGAGGACGTTGTATAAGTTTTAAGAAGATTATCCAAGACGGCTCGATCTTTTTGTCCTATCAGGACTTCAAAGTTGAGATTCATCCCCAATTTCTGGATCAAAGGATGATAATCCTCCCAAGAATCAACAATTTTGAGAGCGAGCTGGTCCTGCTCCCCCCTCATTTCCCGCCACTCGTCAATTTCCTTGCAAAACCCTTCCGACAGCAGCGTTCCTTTAAAGGCTTCCAGCCTGGGCTTTAACCCTTTCCATAAAGAAGCCGATAAATCACGGGCTTCAACATAAGCCAGGAGGGTTTGGAGCTTTTCGATAAGCGCAGGGTCGGACGTATCCTTCAACATCTCTTGCTGGAGCATTTTGGAATGATGAGCTTCGCTTTGCGCCTTAATGATATGCAAACCATAGCCAAAGTGATTGTTGACACCCTCTTCCTCAAAAGTCTTTGCTGTATCCTTCAGAAAAGGACGGTACAGAACAGGATCCTGGCTGATCTGGTTGGCCAGTAACCCCCTTTGGTCCCTTAAAGCCTCAAAATGCCGCCATTCAGGATGTGTCTTAGCTCGTCTTCCAGGATGTGTCCTTCGGATGGTATGCCACACCTGGCGGGTTTCTATGGCAACACTGGCGTATTGCTCAACGACGAGCCTGGCTTGTTCTTCCCGGCGGCTTAAGGGACGCTTCTTTACCCCCGCGGCAATTTCGATAGATTCAAACGTTAGTCCTGCCTGACGGGCAAAATCCTTAAAAACATCCCAATCTTCCAGAATAAGCTTGGCCAGTCCCTTCCGTTTTTCCTTAAGCTCTCGGACCGTTGCCCAAGCCCTTTCCTGTTCTACCTTATCTGTTTCGTCGCCTCCCTTGGCACTGACGTGTCTGGCAAAGGCACAAACCGACATCAATTCAAAACCCAAATCCTTGTATTCCTGGATACATGACCAAAATTCCATGCTTTCTTCCAAAATACTGTAATCCGCCGCCAGGTCTTTCTGGGAAACCTTCCCTAAACTCTTAAGGAGAGAAGGGAAATCGGCAAAATCCTCTTTGGCATAATAAGCACTGATATCTTCCCGATGACGGGTCATGGCCACATAAAGCATGTACGCATCCATGTAGCGGGATAATTTTAGAAGGGAACTATCCCCTGTTGCTCCTTGCGTCTTGTGAATCGTGACGGCATACCCATGCTGGAAATACGAATATTCCCGCAAATAAAAGCTCACAAACGTGGGCTTTGACGCGATTAAGCCCCCCTTGCCCTTTGCATCTTCCTCAACACGGACACATATTTTGTGCGTATCATAGAGCTTGCCCGTATCCCATTCCTTCATGCGGCAAGGCGTGATGGATTCGATGCGCCCTTGTGTGCCATTCCTGACAAAGAAAGATGGGTCAGAACTGTCAAACTTCGTCCAGAATCCCCGGTCATTTTTGGTAAAGACAATTTTATCCCCTATCGTGTAGCCTTCTTCGATATAAATTTTTTCCTTTTTTACTTTCCCTTTTTCTCCCTCTGTCTGTCCTGTTGCCTGATTTTTTGCCTTGCTTGTTGTTGGTTCTGTTTCCCCCCCTCTTGGTGATGTTTTGCCTCTCTTCTCTTCCCTTTCTGTTACCTCTGAGCCTGCTTTTTCCCCTTCTGTTTCTATGCTTTCCCTGTTATCCAAAAATCCTTCAGGATCCCTTTCTACCTGTTTTTTGCGTGTTAATAGGTCTTCTGCTGCAAGCAAGCCGTTTTCTTTCAAAATGGCCCGGATAGCTCCGTTAAGTTCCCGAACTTCCTCATTTGTGTACGCCATTGCCAAAACTTCCGAGTCCGGTTGAGCAACCAGGTTGCGGAGGTACTGGCGAGCCATGTCCTGGTAAACATCCGCGTTTATTTCATGGCTCTGGATATGACCCTGATTTTCATACATCCCCAAGGCTTCGCCTGTCCTCAGCTCCGCCAGATGGGCAGAAGCCTCTTTCATCCAGGGAGCTTTCTGACGCTGGATTTCTGTCAAGGTGCATATATTGCCTGTGTCCTTAAAATCTTTGATGACTTTGGGAAGAACATCTCCGGCTTCAACAGGCTTGGCTTGATGGTCGTCCCCCACCACCATCAATTTAGCGCCTGTCGCATTAACGATCTTGATGAGGGCATGCCATCCTCCGGATATCTTTTCCAGCGCATCACCCGTCCCAACCATGCCAATTTCATCAACGAGGATCAGGGTGTTTTGGTCCGGAAATTTCTTAGATGCTTCTCCCTTTGATCCACGCGTTATTTTGCAAGCCTCGGCCAATTCTCGGTAATGCTCCCTTTCCTCCTCTGTTGTGGCTTTTTCAAGTTCCTCAAGAGCTTCAAAATAGGGCTTCCAGTGGTAGGCATAATGGGCAATCGTGTCGCTCTGGCAGCCTGCGCCTTTTCTCAGTTCATGGGCTGCTGTAGCCGACGGGGCCATGCCCAAAACCGTATATCCCGCCTCCTGATGCAACTGGACCACATACTGCAAGGCCGTGGTTTTTCCTGTCCCTGCCCGCCCGATTAACACGGAGAATTTTGCGTCACCAGAAAGGGTTTTGACCGCTTCTTTCTGCCCTGCGTTTAACCAAGACGCCTCCCCAGCCAGCAACCCATCAACCCGCTCCTGAGAGATAGAAACCACCGCTGTTTGGTCTTTGTATGCCTCTAGGGATTCTAAGATATGGTCTTCCCGCGCCTTATAGTCAGCAGAGGTATAACGCTTGATATCATCATACCCCACCCCCACCTCAACAGCCTGTTTCATCACAGAATAGATGACATGCTGGGATACAATTCCTGCCTCATCCTGGAGGCGGTATTGCACCAGTTTCACCACATCCCGCTCAGAAAATGTCGCTTTCTTGGACGTCAGCTCCCTCAAGATGATTTCTGGTTCTTCCGCAATCCGCTGCTTGTTTTCTTCAGAAATTTCCGCATTTTGCGCCGCAATGCGGGAGAATAGCCCTTCCCTTTCCAATTGATGGGCTTGCCATCCTTTGTGATGCGTCGGGATGAGGTCAATGCCTCGATCCGCATAGGAACGCCAGTCCACCCGGTCGGAAAGCCCTGCCTGTTCCTGGTGCGTGTTAATGCATTGCGCAAAAATTTTCCTGGTTTCTCGGAACTCTTTTTGTGACGTTAAAAGACGGGCAACACTTTTGTCCCAGGAAATTTCCCCGTTCCAGACGGTACGGGTGGAAACTGTAATATGGACATGGGGGTTACCTTCATTCCAGTTAATGGCATAGGTCGCCACCAGACCCTTTGACACGAACCGCTCAACCGTGACATCACGGACCAAGGCAATGTTCTGTTCCCTTGTCAGTTCTTTGGGGAGGGAAAGTTCGTAGGTTTGCCCAACGCGGGCATGGGATAGATATTTCTCCAAGGTTGCCGGATTCTTGAAGCGTTGTTCAGCATAAAAGTCTTCAAAGCTTTCCAGTTTGTCCCAGAAGGACAGGTCGTTCTCCTCGATGCCTGACCCCAGAGGAGCCATGGTTGCCCAGGTTGTTTTGCCCCGGTTGTTCGCATAGTCCGCCTTAAGACCACGCCGCTCTTCATACAAAATCTCCCCTGTAATATAGGCCACATTCTGGACGGTGCCGCGCCCTGTACTCCGGGAAATATGACCAATGCTCAAATGAAAAAAATTCATGGTGGGCAACGATTTTAAAATTATAAATAATATAAAACGGACTATTTTAAGGCGTATTTTGAATTATTAAACAATATATTAAGTATAAAACATTAAATATACCAGTTAATAATACACATACCACTACTCCACCATACGCCGCCGGCTAGGCCAACGCAAGCGCAAAGGCGCGTAAGTGCGCACTGCCCGAGCCAGTGACCTTGGATATCGGAGAAGGTATTGACCAACTATTACTATTCCTATACTATGAAATAGATAATAAAATACGCACAGCCGCTCCAAAAAGCCCCTAAGAACCCCATTCAGCCGGGAACCATCAAAAAAGCCGATAGGTTGGCGGGGCGCGTAGGAAGCCCCAATAGGGGCCTATGGACGGCAACAGGCAACAACAAGGAGGAAACGTTACCCATGACTGCCAAAAATACCAGCCCCACCCCTAAATTATTGACACGCCGCGCGCTGGGACACCGCCTTACGCAAGTCACCGAGAAGATGACAGCCTTGCAACGAGAACAAGATGAGATCTGCCAAGATTTAAGCCAAAACATAAGCCGCGAATTAACACAATGCCTGGTCGATGCGAAAGCACTGGACATTGAATTTAATATCCTCATGGGCGGCATCCTTGAGGTGGTCTCCCAAGCCAAAGCCGACACCTCCAAAGCGGAGGCTTGGCGAAAATCAGGTCAAACGTTTCACGAACGCCGCAACCGTATTGACCGAAGCAAGAGAGCCGAAAACGGCCAGTTTCGGGAACTGCAAAAGCCACACTAAAAGGAACAAGGGCTTAACCATTTCTACCCAAGAAATCCAGAAATACCAAAAAAAATTGCAAGCGCTGAGGGGCAAAATGAATAGGCTTTTATCGGCAAAATCAAGGATTCATACCACAATGAAAAGACAAACTTTGAGCGACAGAGCCGCCCGAACAAGAACCTTTATTCAGGCAGGGGGCTTGTTAAATTTATCTGGCCTTTTTGATATTTGCCAAATTGAACAAGGGGACGATCTGCAATTTGACACGGACTCCCAAGACAAAGCCGCTACCCTTCTCGGCATCCTTTTAGACGCGGTGGATAAAATCCCTGATCCACCGGATGCGGGCCAAATGGAAAATTGGCGGGCATCTGGTACGCGGCTTTTAAAACAACGGGCAGCGCAAAAAGCCTATCAAAAAATGAAAGGGCGCCCATACTCTTAACGGCCAATCAAAAAGAAAATTAAGCCTGACAAAAACAAAAAAACGCCCGTCACTGTTTAACAAACGGTGGGCTGCGGGTGCTGTTTTT
Source organism: Alphaproteobacteria bacterium (assembly GCA_021323455.1). Lineage (GTDB taxonomy): Bacteria > Pseudomonadota > Alphaproteobacteria > Paracaedibacterales > VGCI01 > VGCI01. The sequence goes on from JAJONN010000011.1 coordinate 21,277, forward strand.
TTGCAAAGGATTTAACGGATAATGCCCCTTCCTTATGGCGGGAAGAAGGCAGAACCAACGCCCCATAACATTACAGAAACATGTTAAACAATCGTTTGATCGATGAAAACATCAAAAATTATCAAACTATAAACCCCCCCTAAAAACCGCTCTTAAGAGTTGAAAAATAACAAAATAAAAAGTTAAAAAATTTAATATTTTTGATTTTTTTTGTTTACAAATTTTATGTAAGTATCTTACAATTTAAGTATGAGTTATGTTTAATTTTTAAATTTATTAAAGGTACCTGAAATATTTAATGAAGTTGTTTTTTTATTATTTCGATATGTCATTTGAAATGAAGCTTTGAAGAAACAATTAAGATATTATATCGGCCATTCCAAGCGGAAATGTTAAGGAGAAAAAAAATGGAAAATATGGACACAGTAACAGAATTAGAACTAAAAAAATTAATGGTCTGTAATATTGATCGTTTAAAAGAAAAAAATTCTACAAAAATGGAAATAGAAAATTCAAGGATGCGTTGGGGATTCCTAATTGCAATGAATGATTATGTTTGCTGTTCGCCTGACCCAGAGAAATTTGCACAAACAATGGAAGCCGCTGGCTTTAGAAATGATTGGCCTTTACGTGAAAGGGAGACCGCAATAATACGCCTGGCAATCAAGCATACATTTCTTATGCAAAGAGGGCCTCGCACTCAATGGGGATTCATCACTCAAACTATCCTTAATGCTTTCATTGCCGTTTATCACTCAGGGCGCGAGCAACAGGAAAAAAAGCTTTCAACTTGAAAATCTAAATAAAGAGACCAAAAAACGCTAAAGAAACAAGATAGGATTTGATGTTTAAAATTTAAAAAAGTGGAAAGGAAAAATGAAAATGATAAAGCTTCTTGATAACGGAACTGAAGTGGGATGGTTTGAAACCTGGCAGGAACTACATGAACACATAACGACTGTTGAAGATTCACTACTCCCTACTCATTCTAAATTTGCAAACGACTTATGGAACTTTGGAATTTGTAGTACTAACCAAATTACGGAGCAACCCAAAGCCCCATGGAGCTTCGAGATTTATAGCCCTAAACAGGTTGCCCTTCGGCTCCAGGATAAGAAAAAACCTTCATATAATATTCCCGTTATGATGGAAGCTGTTCACACAAGGCTTTCCTTGCTTGAAATTTGCAAAGGCGATTCTAAAAACATAACCTCGATTATCCTGACAACGGATATTGATGTTGATCTTTTACTGCAAAACTGGTGCAAAATGTACGCCACTGCGAATGACTTTACGGTGGTAGAAGAATAGGTGGTTAAATACAGACGACCATAGTTAGAAAGGATGCGGAGCAATGGTTGAAAATCAAACAAGCATGGGGCTACTAACAACAGATAGGACCCGGTCAAACATGGGATTATTTAAAGATTACAGTAAGCTTTTTAACCTTATTTGTGAGCTGGTTCCTGACGTTAAATTTCATACCGAGTGGAGATTTATCTCTCACTCTGCTGACGCGGTCGCTTTATGCTACCAGAATATGGAGTGGGATGGCATTGCAATAAATCCAGTTCTTAAAGAAGCATATGAACAAAAATTATCCCTGTTGGAAATTTGCACCGGGGATTGTATGGATACTCAGTACATTGCCCCAACCTCAAGCGCCCATATGTATCACCTCATGAAACAATGGTGCATCGCTTACTGTGAGTTTCATAACCTTGACTTTACTGTCACTGGTGAAGGAGAAAAAGACGCCTTAACAAGGATTTGGGAAGGCAAATGATACTTGCCTTTTTCTTCTACTTTTACTTTGATAGAGAAAAACCGAAAACCTTTTATCATATGGCCAAGATAGGGAACATATCCTGTACCCCACCATTGTCCAGCCTTGGCCAAACTCATCTCCAGCCGAAGAAGTAAATTTGGAAAAACATTTAGGATGCCCTGTCTTTTTCCGCATCCTGAAATGAACATAAAAGACAAATAATTGAAAATAAAATTATTTCTCAATTGATAAAAATGTCAAACGGTAACTCAATTTTTCCTCTCCCTCTTACCTTCTGGAGGGCTTCTAAATATATTAGCAGTCCTATTTATAAGGCTGAATTTCCAGAATCGTTTAACCTGGCTTTAAGGGATGGTCTAAAAGATCGGAAAAATTCTAATGCCGTTGCTTCTTTTGTCGTAACGTTCCTTGATTGGCCAGCCCATTTGTACCACGACGAAGCTTAAGAAACCCAAAAAATCCTTTGACGGGAGAGAGAAAAAAGGGCTGCCCAACGCATTAAAAGCAAAAGGCGTCAACTTTAAAGCTGACACCCACTTATCTCATTTATCTCATTTAAAGTTAACCCAAAACACGTACCAAACAAAATTCCACAAAAAAATGTAAGAATTATTAAACGAGCTACTTGAATTTCGGTTAAATGAATACAGTCATTGTAGTCACACGCTAACAAGGGAAAATCATTGTGTTTTGCTTCCTGGGTGCTATTTGTGATTGAATCATTTTGCGGACTTGGGGTAGATGTAATATAGGTCATTGATAAACTCCTTGCTTGTTTATTGATGGTCAGCAGTGCCAAGGTGTTCAAGATCTTGGCACTGCGTTTACTCTTTAAGTATAATCAATTTTCGGAAAAATCGTCGACATTTATTTTTAAATTTTTATATTTTTATTTGATATATTTATTATCAATTACATATATGATTTGTCAAAAACTCCTTTTTTGATTTTGTATTTTTTTGTATTCTTCTATGAAATAATCAGGAAAAAGCCACAGCAGAATTTCTGAAACGCTTTGACTGAACTACCAATCAAGAGGCGTAGGATGAAAAGAACATGAAAAAAAGAGGCACTCACTAAAAAATGAACGCCCTTGAAAAACTTTATATATTCATTAATTTTTAAAATCTCGGTCCTTAAAAGCGTTCAAGGTAATTTGCCCTTGCTTCCGAGTCTTCAAAATCGTTAGGAAAAAGGCGGCGGGCTTCTTCCTCCTGCTTTTTTATCTGTTGGGCTTGCCAATCTATTTCCAGCAATTCATCAACATGAGAAGGCGAGTTTTTATGCAAAAGCGCCGCCTTCTCTTTGTAATGTTTTTTCAACTGGTCTTTTTTAATCCTGTCTGTTTTAGTTGCCATTTGATGCTTTAATCTATAGAGTTCATAGACAAGCTCAATCAAAAAGTGAATCTCGCTAAGTTCTTCTTCAGAAACGGGAAGGTTGCGTTGATGTGCTAATTTTTGTTTAAACTCAGTCAAAAAGTTTATGGCACGGTCAAGGTTAGGCTTATCTGCCAAAGCATGATAAATCCCCCTGCTCAAATCAAAATAAAGGTCATAGGGGTCATCATAAAATACAAAATTATCAAGTTTAGCATCGATTGGACAATAAGGCACATCTTGTAGCTTGTCGTCACAGCCGCCAACTTTTTCCCTCACCTTGGCTGTTTTGCCACGCAGTCTCCAAGGTAGAAGATCGCAAAAACCTTTAAACCTTGTTTCCAGGGGTCTATTTTGAATTAGATAATTTTGCGGCTTTCGGTTAAACATAATATTGATCATTGATAAGCTCCTATAAGTTAATTAATGGTCAGCGGTATCTTGGCTTCGACTCCTTCGATACCGCGCTTTCTCGTATCCACCCCATCGTCACTAAAGATTCCGATAGAGCGGATACGTGTATCCCCCTGCATAGAGGGGGTGTCTTTATTCCCTTTCAGCTAATGCAAACCTCTTGAATTTATTTAAAGACCCGGAAAAAATTATTTCGTATTCGATATCTTTATCATCATCAAAAAATGGCGGTTCTCCCCCTAACCGTTGGTAAGCCACGACATAGAGCGATTGATCTTTGAAGGATATTTCATAACGGTAACCCAAATTCCTATAGTCTTCATAAGAGCGGGACAGCCTGACATCCCCACCCCCTGATTTATTCGCTACTATAAAAGATGCCCCAAATTCATCCGCTTCAAACCTTGTTAGTTCCCCAGTTAATTTTAAAGATTTCTCAATAAAATGGGCTGCGCCGGAAGGGTGACCATCCCAATGTTTGTAAACGTGAAATGTATTCAAACTGTCTTTAAATGTATAAACTGCTCGTGTACTCATTTTCGATCTCCTCTATTTGGAAACCGTGCGATCCACGGTCTCCAATTGTTGTTTCAATGGAACGTTGCAAAATTATGGGGTGTTATAATACTTCTGAAGGTTTCAGAAAGGCAGACAGCCCGTGCAAATAATTAACCGCACGCTGGGCATGGGAAGCGGCAGTAAATATGGCTCGGTTATCTTTTTTGAGAATAGAAAGCCAATGCTGGACGTAGGCCGCATGATCTTCTCGGGTTTCTAATGTAATCCCTAAAGCAGCGCACAGAAAGGCCGAGCCGATCTCCGCAACGAGTTCCTCCATTATATAGGCAGAGTTACCGAAACGCTTTTCGCCGAATTGCCGGTCAAGGCGCGACGGATGGTTTGTCCAGTGGATGATTTCATGAGCAAGGGTGGCATAATAACTTTCACTATCACGGAAAGCTTGAGATAGCGGCATTTGAATCATATCTTCTGAGGGGCTATAAAAAGCCTTGTTGCCCCCATGCTGAATAACGGCTTTTGTCTCAGCAATAAATTTTTCCACAGACTCAATGCGGGCTTTTGTATTCTCGCTATGAGAAGGCGTTTTATAGAATTTTTCAGGTAGGCCGCCGATCTGTTCCACGTTAAACGCCGTGTATCCCTTCAAGAAAGGAATAGCGGAGACCGTCTCCTCTCCTTGCTCGTCAGTTTCAGATTTAACGATTTTATTAGCGTACACAACGAGGGTGCCTTTTTCGCCTTTTTTAACGCACCCTCCAAGTTCTTGTGCTTTCTTAAAAGTCATCCAAATAGGACGGGTGTAGCCCTTCTCGGCTGCTGCTCCCCAAAGGCTCAATACATTAATTCCCTGGTATGGTTGCCCGTCACAACGTAACGGAATGGACAGACAGTCCCCAAAGTCATTTGATGTTTTCCACGGCTTTACCCATGTCAGGTTTCCTTTTTCTAGATCAGCAATGATTTTATTGGTAACGCGGGTATAGATATCTTGCCTGTCGTCACCATCAGGGCTGGATTTTTGATGAAACCTTGTTTTTGATTTATATTTTGGCAAAGACGGCAAAGCTTCGCTTGCCTGAAATTTATACTGATTTATATCTTGGGCAGTATTTGTAGTTGAATAACTTTGGGGGTTTGATGTAACAATACTATCAGTCATGACGATAACTCCGTTTCAGTTATGGTTGTGATTAGCAACATCAAGGTACTGGTAATATCTTGGTGTTGCGCTTACTCTTTTATCTTAATCAATTTTCACTAAAACTGTCAACAATTAATTTTAATTTTTTAAATTTTTATTATTTTAATTTTTATAATTTAAAACATAGATTTTTCAGAAATACATTTTTTGAATTTGCATTTTTTTATTCTTTTTTGAAGAGGCCAAAATGAATATTACATATATTTTTAAAACCTCCTATAAGCAAGAAATGGTCCAGTCTATCGGGTTACAAAATGGAAAACGCCCAAAACGGGCGCTTTCCTATATCATAGCATCAAAGTTAAGCGTTAATGCTTCCCTTCTCTCTTGCTAATTTGGCATACTCAGATAAGGTTTTGTCCGCAACAAACCACCTGTCCCTTTCTACGGGAAGGCCAAGTTTTCCCCTTAAAGTTTTCAATTCTGCAAGATCAACATACCCTATTTCTGGTTCACCATGTCCGAGATCACACAACCCCAATGCTCTATTTGTCTCAGGGTTAAGTTCTGTTAATAGCCAGGTACATTGCGCGTCTGGTGTGAACAGCTTGACGACAGGCTTAAAATCAATCGGGTAGCCATCTTCCTGGATGATAGCGTCATTTTTTGAAAAGTTCATTTCCAGTTTCTGGCGCTGAGATTTGGTCAATAATTTTATCTTCCCTTCTGATAGGCCGTCTTCCTTTTTTATCAAGTGGTCTGCTAACAAGCGTCTGCTACCTACAATATGGGTATTTGTGACGTTGTTATCTAATTTTTGGCCATTGAGGATTGAATAATTTTGTGAGCTTAATTTAACAATAATATCAGACATGTCTATAACTCCGTTTCAGTTATGGTTGTGATTATTAATATCGATGTACTGGTAATACATTGATATTGCGCTTACTCTTTTAGAGTAGTAAAATTTCAATAAAAACGTCAATACTTATTTTCATATTTTTTGTTATTTTTTAAGATAAAGTCATTTATATTTTCTTCAACATAAGTTGAAGAAAAATTAATAAAAAAGGATTTCGCTTATGGAAAACAGAACATAAAGGAAAATGTATTAACCAGCCCACAGGTATCCCCTATTTTCCGTAAAAAAATGAAAGGGAAAGCTTCTTGCCCACCCCCCTACACCTGTAAGTTGGCTTATTTGACGTTTTCCTGGATCATCAATTTAATTGGTTCGCTTGGTTAGTGTTGCCCTGCTGCCGCAATTTTCAGATTATCGGCGTAACAATCATCTTTAACCAGCATCTCCCCTTTTCGTGCATTCTTGTTCCGGCCATGGCTCACAAGACATTTTACAATTCCCATATAGCCATGCGTGTTGTCAGCATCCCCCGTCCTAAACATTCGGGTTTTCGCTGTACTCAACCAAATATGCGACAACACCTGAAAGGTGTCCATCTTCAGTTGCCAACACCATCGCCGTGCTGTAATCAGAATCTATATCGCCATATCTCTTGGTCTCCTGTTCCTTTAAAGATTTGTTGACATCAAGGTGGCCATTTTTGGCAGTCTCGGCCAATGTTTTATCATTGGCGATTGAAAAGTTTGGAAGTTTTGGTGTAAAAATGATATCAGTCATAATCTTAAGTTCTCAATAGTTAAGATTGTGATTAGCAGCACTATAGTAGTGCTAATACTTGGTGCTGCGCTTACTCTTTTATATTAAAAAATTCTTAATAAAACCGTCAATATTTGTTTTTTGTATTTTTTTAATTTTTTATTATAATATTATCCCATCCTTTAAAATCAAAATATTGAGAAATTTTTTCTTTGCATTTTTTGTACCCTTCTTTAAAGCAACCAAAGTAAATGCCATATACCTTCTTTGAAACGTCTGGAAAAAATAATGACCCAAGATATGGGCTTATAAACCAGAAAGCACCCAAGATCGGAAGGGTACCAAGATTGGAAATGCACGAGTCATTTTTAAGAAGCGATGAACGAAAGACGCACCGCCTTTAGCTTCAAAAAGCATCCAGATAATCCTTATAAAAGGGGCGGGCTAATCCTTGCTCACTCGCCCCCAACTGTTAGCGGCTTTATCCAGTTGTTAACACCTTTGTTTTTAAAGCATTGGCTTCTTGATTAACCAAAAACTTCACAATCGGTAAGTAACGCTTTGAGCACGCCAATCTTAAAGCCATTTCACCTTGAGCAAAAATATTAGCACCTTTGTCAACCAAATACTCGACCATTTCCGAGCTACCCCTCTGGGAAGCGGTTATTAAGGCACGCTCCTCGTGGGCATGGATATCCGCCCCTTGATCAACCAAATATTTTAAAATGTCTGGGTCATTTTGCAAAGTGGCCAAATAAAGGGCGTGTCCCTCTTGGGCGTGGATGTCGGCCCCTTGGTCTACTAAATACTTCACAATCACTAGATAACTATGCGATATGGCTTTAAAAAGGGCTGCCTCGCCTCTAGCGTGGATATCCACTCCTTGAGCAACCAAATACTCGACCATTTCTGGATTCCCCAACCTGCAAGCAGCTATTAAGGCGTTCTCCTGTTCATAGTCAGCCCCGTACATAACATGGATATTGGCTCCCTGTCCAACCAAGTATTTTAGGATGTCCAAGAAACCTCCTAAAACAGCTTTATAAGCAGCCTCATCAAAGGCCCCTTTTTTTATCCGGGTAAGATCGCTTATTTGTTCAACCAAACACTTAACCATTTTCAAGTTTCCTGTCTCGGCTGTACGGCCTAATACTTTGGAAAACTTGCCAATCCGGTGTTGAAGGAAACATTTTACGACTTCAAAATGGCTGTTATTAATAGCTTTCTTAAGCGCTTCTTCTGCATCCCACAAAACTCGTCGCTTCTGAAGTATTTTAGCTACGGACATATCCTTGTATATTTCTTCGGGAATGGATTTATCTTTGAATTCTATTAAGTACTTTACAATTTTATCATGACCCCTTTTCGCTGCCTCGATGATGGCCCAACCATATTCATAAGGGATGCGGGATTCCTTTTCCATCAGTCGCTTGACGCCTTCAAGATAGCCATTTGCGGCAGCATTACATAATGTGTACGTTGGGTGCTGCGTTTTGTAGACTCCCATTTTCTTTCCCATCTAAGACATCGGTAGTTGAATAATTTTGGGGCTTTGATGTAATAATGCTGTTAGTCATAATCTTAACTCCTATCAAGTTATGGTTGTGATGAGCAGTATCCAAAGTTGTCTACACCTTGGATACTGCGTTTACATCTTTATAATAAATAATTTTTACTAAAAATGTCAATAAGTAAAACAAAATTTTTTATATTTTTATTATTATAATTTTGAATTTTTTAAATATGGTTTCATTGTAAATTTCCTTTTTTAGTGTGTGTTTTTTATATTTCCTATTAAAGAGGCCAGGAAAGATGTGGGTTTTCAATTTTTTTCAAGAGAAAAGGGTAATTTTCATATGGTTTTTGTAACAAGCGGTCAAACACCATCATCTCGCTCCCCCTCCAAATAGACATGCCATGAGCAGCGCAATAATGCTCGTTCCAGTCTTTCTGAAGAGCAGCAATATCAAGATCGAGCGTAACCAGGAAGAGGGAGGGCTTCTCCCAATCCCCTTTGCATATAACGATGAGGTCACATTCCTGCTGTACCGCTTGCGATGCCATATAAGCAAAAGGCATGTCCTTCATTTCTTTCACGCAAGTAGCAAGCAACTTATGGGAATATCGGCTGAAACCCCAATTGTACCTCGACTGTCCGTCCGAATTTTTAAAACTTTCCTGCTTCTTGAGGTAATCCAAAAGCTCACCCTCTGTTTTAAACATTTTAATTGTGTGAAATTTATTATCTCGCAGTATGATCATCTTAACCTCCTGTATGTTCGCCCTCTGCTTTATTGAAATCAGCGGGGCTTGTAACCTCAGACAAAACGTAGCCAAAGGCTTTGCAAAAATCCTGGCACCAAGTGTACTTTAAAGCTTCAACATCAATATCCCGCGTTAAGATAATGTGGATAAGGTTGTTACAATCCCCTTTGCAAATCTCGAGCAAGCCAAGCCCCTTCTCAAAAGCTTCCATCATGATCGGGATATTATGTTGTATTTGATTATGCTGAAGTAGATAGGCAACCTCTTCACGGCTACGAGCGGTAAAGCTCCAGGGGGATTGCGGGAATTTAGGTGGATTTTTCTCAAGCGCCTCTAATATCCTTAAATTTTCTAGATGGGTTATGTAGTCATAAAGTTCCTGCCGGGTTTTAACGGATTCAACTTTTGTTCCGTCTTCCTTAAATAATTGTATCATTTTTCAGTTTCCTTTTTTAAACATAGCCCTTCCCTGCCTTCCACAAAGGAAGCAGCATCGCTCAGGGCGATTTTTACGCATAACTAAGGGAGGCCATGAGGGCGGGTGAGGAAAATGCTTAAAAATTGAGAACCAGCGCCCCTAACGTCCCATAAAGAAAAAAGGAGCCATTCCCCAAAACTTGGGGAAAAAGCTCCGCCTTCTCATATTACATGAGCCGGAGGGGTATATTTTCGGCCTTTCGGCCATTTAAGGATTAGATTGAAAATACGCACGATGTGCGATAACTTGTGCTTAGCCATGACTCAACCTCAACTGTTGATTTGTGGTTAGCAACGTGTGGGTATGTCTAGTACTCATACGTTGCGGTGCTACGGACCATCCGTAGCATTACGTTTCAAGGAGGAGATGCGTAGCCGACATGACCATAATCTCCAACCTCTGTTTTTAGGATAGGCTGGAAGCTGGGCCGAAGTCAAAACATTTTTTTTAATTTCATGCCTTCAAATATGGAAAATTCCCCCTAAAATCAATGGGCAGAAGTTCCGATGTATCGACTTTTAAAGCCCCATCAGAAAGAAATGGCAGCCCTTGTAATATGAAACATGGTAAAAAGCTTACACTCTCTTTGCCATCTATATTTATGATCCTTTTCTTGGTTGGGTTTGGTTCTGTGTACACCACCAAAGAATTTACGTCAGCTCGATGTGGGGGGATCAACTTGACGGCACCGTACAAACACATTAATTTAATAGAGGTTTATTATAAAAATAGGTTGATTAATAATGACTTCAGAATCTGGCCTAGAAAAAGACCATGCTGCTTTTAAAGAAACTTGGGAATATGAAAAAAATAGAAAACTCCCGATTCCAGGAGAGATCTACGGTAAAACAGATCGAAATAATGTCTTAGCCTATTGTCTCAAGGATTTATTAAAATCTAAAGAGTTATCCCCCGTAGATAATGAGAAATTTCTTGAAACAATCCAAGACCTTGAAATGGCTATAAAGAAAAAAATTAGTATCTTATGTGAGGACACAAAAGGGAATCAAATGGAAGTTGTTTTATTACAATGATTAAGATACTGGTTCTTTAGGGAGAAATGGCAGCCCTTTTAATATGAAACGTCGCAAAAGGCTTAAAGCCCCTTCGTCTCCTCTGTTGATAATCCTTTTCCTGGGTGGATTCGGCGCCGGATATACCGCCAAAAAATTTACGCCATCTCAACAAACTGTTACCGCACCCCCGCATCACCCATCCCAGCCTACCCCCTCTTCTACTGGTCTTCCTGTCTCTGTGTGTTTTACCCCCAACAAGCAATGTCAATTACAGATTATTAATGAAATTAACAAGGCAAAAAAATCTGTTCATATCCAGGCGTATTCATTTACGGATCAAAATATTGCCCAAGCTCTTGTTGACGCCAGCAGACGCGGCGTCATGGTCAAAGCACTCCTCGACAAGAGCAACAGGAAAGACAGCCGGTCTGCAAAAGACCTGCTTATACAAAATAACATCCCTCTCCGTTTTGATTCCCCGCCTGGCATTGCCCACAACAAAATTATTATTATTGATGGTCAAACACTTATTACAGGGAGCTATAATTTCAGCGCCGCAGCCTATAAAAGAAACACCGAAAACCTTCTCGTGATCAATAGCCCAACACTGGTTAAAGATTATATGCAAAATTGGCTGAAACGCTGGGACTTATCTCAACCTCCCCCTGCTGTTACCGTCCGATAATTAGGATTAGCCGTTTGCCTTGGAATTTAAGGGTATTTATAAAAATCTTCTGCCTAACACGGGGAGCTGGTTTATTGGTTATAATTTTGACCTAGAGAACAGCTTCATTATTGAGTCTCAAGGCTTGTTCGATTGGATGTTTAGGGAACAATCGCACCTGGAGAAACAAAAAACCTTTCCTACTTGGCAAAAACAAGAGGAAGATGATGCCAACTTGTGGTGTAGGGCTGCGACAGGTGCTTTTTTTGTTAAACTTTTCCCACAAGCCGCAGGAAACACTGTTCCGCGCCCGTATCTTTTATTTACTAAGTCCAGGGCCTCCCATAGCTTTTCAGACTGGAACGGCTCCTCAACGTGCCTGGAAAACAGGTCCAATTGCCCTTCCTGGCCTTTGAGAGCCAGATCAAAGGCCATAATGCCTGCTTTAGCGTAAGCAAACCCTTTCCTGTAGATTTGCTCCAGAGCTTGCGTGGCTGCTTTGATCAGGCTGATATCATCCTGGACAAAAGAAGGGAGGACCATTGTGTGGCTATTCGCATACTGAGGGTCAGAGGCCCGAAACTTGCTCGTGCGAATGCACACCATAACGTTTTTTGTCACA